>NZ_JAHGAC010000006.1:0-133574 GCF_030248355.1 Vibrio sp. B172a
GATGTTGATTTCTTGCTCCTGACCAAAGCTGTCAGTCAGGCTGATTTTCATGTCGTTTTTGCCAGCTTCAACGTTCCAGTTTTTGTCTTTACCGTTTTCAGCTTGGTAGCTCACGCCGCCCATCATTTTGTTGTCTGAGCGCATGTCTTTTAGGTTAAGCATTACTGCTTCACCGTTGTCCGCACCGATTTGGAAAGACTGAGTGCCGTAAGTACCGTTAAGTAGACGGTTACCACCGAAAGATGTCGTTTCAGCGATACGGTTTAGTTCGTCGTTTAGTGCCGTTACTTCTTCTTGAATCGCAACACGCTCAGATTTTGAGTTAGAGCCGTTAGCAGATTGAAGAGATAGGTCACGCATACGTTGCAGGATGTTAGTTGTCTCGTTCATTGCACCTTCAGCAGTCTGTGCAATAGAGATACCGTCGTTCGCGTTACGAACAGCCACATCCAGGCCACGGCTTTGTACGTTCAAGCGGTTCGAGATTTGAAGACCCGCAGCGTCGTCTTTCGCGCTGTTGATTTTGAAACCTGAAGACAAACGCTCCATAGAAGTTTGTTGTGCTGAGTTTGCGTTGTTTAGGTAACGCTGAGCGGTCATCGCTGATACGTTTGTGTTTACATTCACTGCCATGGTGATTTCTCCAATTGATTTTCCGATGTAGCGGTTTCCGACGTCTCGGAAAACCAAGTAGTTCTCTCAAAGTTACTTCTATTAACGACTCGGATTTCAGAAGCTTTAGAAAAAAATCAAAAAAAGTGAATTTGCGAGATTTGGCTAGAAAAATGAGAGAAAAGTAGAAAAAAAGCCTCAAGTTTCTGCAGCTTAAGTCGAGCGCTCTAAATTGAGCAAAGAACAACCAAAAACAGCTAGAAAGCAGTGAGTTAGATGAAAGAAAGGAATGTTTTATCTGGGAGATAGAAAAGAAAAAGCCCCTTTTCCTTTGAGAGAACTGGGGCTAGGTTGGTAGCCAGAGCCTATGTGGAGATCAAGAGAAATGAACACATAACCGGCACACCGGGTGCAACTTTACATTGAAAATGATTGGCAGGTGAGAGATGAGAGAGCCGCACATTCTATTATAAAGTTGCTTGCCATAAGCCTGCATTCCCATCCACGTCTGAATGTATTGAATACAGGCTAGGTAAACTACTGCAATAGTGACATCGCAGAGTTTGGCAACTGTTTCGCTTGAGCAAGAATCGAAGTACCTGCTTGTTGCAAAATTTGAGCTTTGGTCATTTGCGTTGTTTCTTTCGCAAAGTCCGTATCTTTAATTCGGCTGTTCGATGCATCAACGTTTTCTTGGATGTTTGCCAAGTTATTGATGCTGTGACTTAGACGGTTTTGTTTTGCACCTAGGTCAGCACGTTGTGAATCGACGTACTTAAGCGCTGAATCCAGTACAGAAATCGCGTTTTGAGAACCTTGCACGGTTGTCATATCGATATCTTGCACTGATGTACGTACCGCTTCATCACTTAGACCTAGATCCGATGCTAGGCCACCAGAGATTGAAATCTCGCCTTGAACGTTTGGGTGCGCAACAAACACTTGTAGTTTGCCGTCTTCACTTACCGATGCATTGATCATATCAGATTGGCCGTTGATGTACGTTGCCAACTCTTCAATATCATCGCCTGTTTTTGCGTTGATATTGATTTCTAGATCGTCAGGGTTGCCGTCTTCGTCTTCACCCATGCCTGGCAGCGTGATTTTTAGATCCGCTTTGGTTGGATCCACGCCCCAATCTTTGTCTTTGCCATTCTCAGAGAAGAAAGTCACACCGCCCATACGCTGGTCATCCGCACGGATGCTCGTTAACGCCATGATCATCGCTTCACCAGAGCTTGAACCGATTTGGAATGCCGCTTCACCGAACGAACCGTTCAATAGACGACGACCACCAAATGAAGTCGTTTCTGCGATACGGTTAAGCTCATCCGTCAACGCTGATGATTCTTCATTGATCGCTTGGCGTTCCGCAGGAGAGTTAGTACCGTTTGCAGATTGAATCGCCAAGTCACGCATACGTTGCATCACTGACGTCGCTTCGTTCATCGCCCCTTCTGCCGTTTGGGCAATCGAGATACCGTCGTTTGCGTTGCGCATTGCCACATCTAGACCACGAGACTGAGCCGTTAGACGGTTAGAGATCTGTAGACCTGCCGCATCGTCTTTTGCACTGTTAATCTTGTGACCAGATGATAGACGTTCCATTGAGGTGTTTAGCTCGTTGGTCGCCTTGTTTAAATAACGCTGCGCGGTCATCGCGGAGACGTTAGTACTAACTGTTACAGCCATTTTGCTCTCCTGTTGAGTTCGCAAGCTTTTGCGAAGCGGCCAGCTTTACTCTCATTTGGATAAGCACTGACCGTAAAAAAATTACTTGCTAAATCTGCCCTATGGCAGGGTTTAGAATCTCGTAAGTCTGTTCTGACAACATCAATACAATTTGTGTGCCAACTTGTTTCAAACTATTTGTTCTTTTAATAATGAACAAATAAACAACAAGTTATAGGGCATACGGGGCAAGAGCCTTGCCTTACTCATTTTTGTTGTGTTGCCGAATCGCTGTTTCTTTATTGCCGCCCGGATTACCGTTGGCTTGATTGCCGCTTTCGGTCAAATCATGCCGCTTGGCTCGCATTACTCGGTATTTTTCGTTGATTTCTCGCACTTAAGGCTTGGCACATAAGGCATTAAAATCGAACGGTTGAAATACCGAGCTCACCGCATAAACGGTAGGCGCATCAAATATAGTTAAACAACGTCAGGTCTTTGGTTTTACCAAATGCCTGTTGTGAGGCTTGCAACGCGCGTGAGTTCTCACTGAACTCAATCACTGCCTTGGAGTAATCCAAGTCCTCAAAATTGCTCTTCGCTTTCGCCAGAGACAAATTAAAATCTTCGTGGTTTTGCTCTTGAATATCGAGCGTGCTCAACTTAGCACCCAAGTCGGTTCTGACTTTGTTCATATGAACAAACGCCGCTTGGAATTCTTCCGTCATTTGATGCAGCTTTGCTGTCGCCGACGCGTCAGATACTGAGCTTTCCGACCACTGCATGGTTTCTTTGAATGCATCAAAAACACTGAAGGTTTGGCGCGGCTCTAGCGTAATGCTATCCCCAGCTGAAACCTGCCCTTTCAGTTGAATATTGATGCCTTCGTATTGGATACCATCAATTGGCGAGTAGTCATCGACTTGTACGATGCTGCCATCTTTTTCCAATTGGTAACCAAACTTGCCGTTACTCATGTCCACAAAGGTGACTTTGTAGTTTGAGTTATCTTCTGACGCACTTGTTGCTTGACCAAGCAACAGCTCAGAGCCTTCTTGTAAATCGTATTGCGGCTCGAAATCACCAAACGGGTTTGGGATCTCCGAAAACAGGTGATTACCCGGATAGTTGATGCCGAGCTCAATGTTGCTGGCGATCTTCATCTTGCGTTGGTAATCGTCACCGGTGTAAACCACGCTACCGTCGTAATCACGAAAGAAAGGCTGCGATTTTGGTTTCGTGCCAGCAAAAACGTAGTTGCCCGATTCGTCTTGCGTATTCACTAACGCCAAGAAGTTGTTTGCAATCTCTTCCAGTTCGCGCTTTTTCGCCGCACGGTCTTCCGGAGAAAACGCACCGTTGATCATTTCCATCGAGATGCGTTTCGACTCATCAGTAAATTGCTCAGCGTTGGCAATCACCACTTCTTGGTTTTCTAGTCGGTTACGAACCAGAACAATGGCATCAAGGTATTGTTTTAACTGCTCTTCTTGTTGGCCAATGCTCTGAATATAGTGCGTCGCAAGTGGGTCATCACTCGGCTTGGTCAACTGTTTACCAGAAGCCAATTGCTCCTGATTGTGGTGAACTTTGTTTTCCTGACGGCGCAGATCGTTCTGCACTGACTGGTAGTTATGGAAGCTAGAAATTCGCGTTAACATCTAAGGCCTCCTTTATCGCAACTGCAAGATGGTGTTGAAGGTGTCATTGGCCGCCTGCATCACACGAGAAGAGGCCATATACGCCTGTTGGAACTTCATCATGTTTGCCGCTTCTTCATCGAGGTTTACTCCCGATATCGACGCCACGCGCTCTTGTGCCGCCTCACTCTCTAACTGAGCAACATCGGCGAGTCGACTTGCGGTTGACGTTTTCAAACCCACATCGGTGTTCAAGTTGAAGTACAAGCTCATGATCGTCGATTCATTGCCGTTCATCTTCTTGTCGGTTTGGATGTTTTGCATCTTACGTAAGTTGCCGTTATCACCTTCAGATGGCACTAGGTTCGCGGTAAATTTATCGTTCGCCAATGCGCCTGCACTTAACTCAAATACTGTCGCCCCGCCGTTTTTATAAGCGGGATGATTGCTCGGTAAACTGACCGAAACCGGTCCGGTCGGTGGATATGGCTGAGGCGCCATGATCACGTTGCCTTTGGTATCGGTTACCGCAAATTGGTCTCCAGTTGGAGAAACAACCACTTCAAATTCACGTAAATCACCCGCATCAACAATCTCAAATTTGGCATTACCTTGAGCAAAGGTCGTCGACGCTTCATAACTTTGCGCAGCAATGGCTTTTGGATCCGTGGTTTCAACTTTCATTTGCGCTGCGCTGCTACGAGTCGGACGAAGCAACACATGCTCACCGACTTTAGGCTCGTTACGAACTTCAACCCGCATTCCGTCGATGTAGAGCGCATTACCAGCATCAGTATTAAGCTTAACGGTTTCACCATTTGGCTTAGTCACGGCGTAGCTGTCGCCATCGTAGCGTAATGAGTACTCGCCACCTTTCAGCGCGCTGATATCATTGATGTAAACCGCCATATCAGCCGTCGATTGAGGGCCTGCAACAACGCGAGATTTAGCTAGTCGCTCTGAGTTCACATCGGTAAACAATGGGTCACCCACATTACCGTAGTGATCCAAGCCTTGCGATTGCAGGTGGTTTACTTCACTAGAAAACGCCGTCGCTAAGCGGCCAAGCTCATCCATCACTTGTGGAATGTGCTCGTCACGCATCTTAAGTAACGCGCCAATTTTGCCGTCAATATCGTCTGATTTGATGGCTTTAATGCCACCACCTTCAACCATAGCGAGGCGACGTTGATGAACATCTGGTGAGCCATCAATCATCTTCAATTGGCTGGCTTCTGTTCCCGAAACAAGGGTGTGTCCATTCCCGATATGGACATTAAAACCTTCCGAATTTTTACGTGGCGTTACCGTCACCTTGGTGTATTCAGAAAGCTCTTTGATCAGTTTTTCATGTTGGTCCATCAAGTCGTTATGGGGACCAGGAGTACGCATCATCAATCGATGAACATCGCGGATCTCAACAGCAAGTTGGTTCACGCGTTCAATGCCCATATCCAGTGATTTATTGGCCACATCGGATTGCTGACGCACAGTTTCATGGAATTCGTTTAGGGTATCGCTGAGTAATTTGGCTTTTTCCAACACGACTTTGCGCGCCCCCATGTCGTTTGGGGTATCCGCCATGGTTTTTACCGCATCAAACCACTCGTTCATGTTTTCTGGGATTTTTTTTGATGCCACCGAAGACAACATGCTTGAGAGCAGATCGAGGTTCTTCTCGTTATCAAGCTTACTGGCGTAATTCGTAGTGGAAAGGTTTAGCTCTTTAACGGCAAACTCATCCCAAGAGCGGCGAACATTTTCCACATGCACGCCCATGCCGTAAGTTGACCCACCAAATTGACGCGGATCGTTGGTGCCTTGGATAACAGACTGACGACTGTAACCCTCTGTATTCGCATTAGAAATGTTATGACCAGTCGTATTCAACTGTCGCTGAGCGGTAAGCACACTTTGTGTACCTACATTCAACAAATCTGACGCCATACATGCCCCCAAAAACGAAATAAAATCGGTATTGACCGATCACCTAGTTAGCAATTAGCAAAAGGTGTGCCAGTTTAGGGAAGAAAGAGAAAGCACGAAAAAAGAAAGGCTTGCACTGTGGCAAGCCTTCTCAAAACGTCTATCAAGTATCCGTAATCGGATTGAATTACATACTCTCGATTTTTTGTTTTACCTGCAGCACTTTGTCTGCATAACTTGGGTCAGTTGCGTATCCTGCGCTGTGAATGCCACGAATAAAGGATTCAGAATCACCACCTTGCTGAAGGGCAGTCTCGTAGCGCGGGTTCTCATTCAAGAAGCGGACGTAGTCGTTAAAACTGTCTTGGTAATTGGAGTAAGAACGGAATGCCGCCGTCTCTTTCACAGGTGTATTGTCGTGGAACTCTAGCGTTTGAGTCGTCACTTTGTCACCCTGCCAACTACGGTCAGCTTTAATGTTAAACAGGTTGTTGCTGCTGCCACGTGCGTTCTTAACGACTTTTTGCCCCCAGCCTGTTTCTAGCGCGGCTTGAGCCAATAGCAATGAAGGTTCAACACCCAAGGCTTTCGCTGCACGGTCTGCGTATGGCTTCATCGAATTAACAAAAGATTCTGGCGAATCAAAACGTGATGGTTCTGAACCCGGTCGTAATAGCTGACCTGATTCAATCAAGCGCTGTTCGATTTCACGAGCTTTCTTCGGATCCACACGACGGTATTCCACAGCATTGTTTGCTGCATCGCGCATGGCTGTTTCAGCCTTGTCGTCACCTTGCCCAACCGTCAACTGCTTAACAATCATGTCAGCCAAGCCCATCGAACCCGATGCACTCAAGTTACTCGCCATTTGTTCATCCAGCATTTGACGGTAGAACTTTTCGTTTTGGCTGTTCATTAAGTTTGACTCAAAGCCTTCGTTCGCTTCGCGCATCGACTTCAACATCATCGAAGTAAAGATCGATTCAAACTGACGAGCGGCCGCTTGCAATGCTTCATGCTCACCATCTTTGCCCTCTTTCACCGCTTTTTGACGAAGAGTATCGAGGGAGCTGATGTCATGAATAAAGCCGATATCATTAGGATTGTTAAACATGGTTTCTCTCCTAATCGATTAGATGATGATCAGCTGGCCTTCAATGGCACCAGCTTGTTTCAATGCTTGCAGAATCGCCATCAAATCCGACGGAGCTGCACCGACTTCATTCACTGCACGGACTAGGTCATCTAGTGTCAAACCCGGTTCGAACTTGAACATCTTACCTTTCTCTTCATTCACTTCGATGTCAGAGTCCGGCACAACAACCGTTTGGCCACCAGAGAAGCCGTTTGGTTGGCTCACATTAAGGTTTTCTTTGATTGCTACCGTCATGCCACCGTGCGTCACTGCCGCAGGTTTCAAACGAACATGCTTGCCGACCACAATCGTACCGGTACGAGAGTTCACAATGATTTTCGCCGCGCCATCTGCAGGGTCAAACTCTAGGTTTTCGATTGCCGATAAGAAGGCAACACGTTGGCTCACATCACGTGGAGCACGGACACGAACAGACGCCGCGTCAACCGCACTGGCCATTTGAGGACCAAGGAAATTATTCACCGCATCCGCCATACGTTGCGCAGTGGTAAAGTCAGAATCAAGCAGGTTGAATGTGATGTAGTCACCACGTCCGAATGGGTTTGGAATTTCACGCTCTACGGTTGCACCGCTTGAAATAAGACCAACCGTTGGGTTGTTGCCCACGATTTTAGAGCCATCAGCACCTTCTGCACTGAAACCACTCACGACTAAGTTACCTTGTGCGACAGCGTACACTTGACCGTCTAGACCTTTTAGGAAGGTTTGTAGCAAGGTGCCACCACGCAAGCTTTTTGCACTGCCGATCGAAGAGACCGTAACGTCTACTTGCTGACCCGGTTTTGAAAATGGCGGCAATGTTGCCGTTACCATAACTGCGGCAACGTTCTTAATTTTTGGTTTGGTACCCGGCGGCATTTGAATGCCGAAGTTTTGCAGCATTGCCGCGAAGCTTTGTTCTGTAAACGGGTTTGACTCACCCGTACCCGGTAAGCCTGAAACCAAGCCATAACCCACAAGTTGGTTGCTACGCACACCAGCCACTTGCGCGACGTCTTTGATACGTGCAGCTTGGGCTGTGGTTGCAAATAGCGCAACGCTCAACAGTGCTAATAGGATTCTTTTCATGCTTACTCAATCTCTTGCAGTCAATTTGCCGTCATTTCGACGTCTTACAGGGCTACATTAAAGAATCGTGCCAAGAAACCTGGCTCTTGCATATCTTGTGGTGAGCCTGTGCCAGAGTATTGGATTCTTGCGTTAGATACACGATTTGACGCAATAGTATTGTCAAAATTGATGTCATCAGGGCGAATTGTGCCGCTTAGACGAATGTACTCATCACCCGTATTCAGGGTCATCCACTTCTCACCGCGGATCACTAGGTTGCCGTTTGCCAGCACCTCAATGACTTCTACCGTGATGTAACCGCTGATGCTGTTGCTTTGCTTAGCCGAAGAGTCGCCGGCAAAGGTGTTGGTGTTGTTCAGATCGTACGAGAAGTTGTATTTGCCGCCAATTTGCAGCTCTTGACCACCGACAGACAGAGGCTCCATCTTCGCATCGTTGGTTTTTGATAGATCGGCGTTGGCACTCTTAGTCGCACGAGTCGTTTCGTCGAGTGTTACGGTAATGATGTCGCCGATGCCACGTGGTTTAGAATCGTCGTATAGGTCGGTAATGTGCTCGGTGCTAAACAAAGAGCCCGTTGCTGCCGCATAGTGCTCTGGTTTTTGTTTAGGGTGAATCGGTGCCCATGCCGGATCGCCTGCCACCGGATCGGTTCTGCCGCGCAAAGTATCAATGATGCCGCTGCTCTCTTCTTTCGACTTATCGCCTTCAACCGCATCCACCACCGTTGTCGCTTGGCTGACTTCGTCGGTTTCAATCGGCTCTAGCATCGCACAACCAGACATGGTCGTGATAAGTGCAAGTAGACAAATACGTTTCATCATTGGCTCCCTAAATCCCGCTCTTAGTGATTACAACTGCTGGTTAACGAAGCTCATCATCTTGTCGACCGATGAGATTACTTTTGAGTTCATTTCGTACACGCGTTGCGCTTCGATCATGTTGACCAGCTCTTCCGTCACGTTCACGTTAGATGCTTCAAGCATGGATTGACGAATTTCACCCAAACCATCAAGACCAGGGACACCTTCTTGTGGGTCACCACTTGCGCCAGTTGGTAGGTAAAGGTTCTGACCGATTGGCTCAAGACCACCAGGGTTTACAAAATCAGTAATGGTTAGCTGGCCAACTACAACGTTGTTTTGCTCACCACGAATACGCACAGAGACTTCACCGTCTGTACCAACCGTGATAGAAATTGCATCTTCAGGAATCACAATTTCCGGCTCTACTGGGTAACCAGAGCCAGAAGTCACTAACGTACCTTCACCATCCAACGTGAACTGACCATTACGGGTGTAACCGATGTTGCCGTCTGGCAAAGTCACTTGGAAGAAGCCATCGCCTTCCACCATCATATCGAGTGCGTTAGTGGTGGTTTGCGCGTTACCGTGCGTGTGCACTTTTTGCGTCGCAACCACTTTAGAGCCGGCACCCAGCATCAAACCACTTGGCAGTTCCGTGTTCTGAGAAGATTGGCCGCCTGGCTGGTTGATGTTTTGGTAGAACAAATCTTCAAATACCGCACGGCTCTTTTTGTAACCTACGGTTGAGGCGTTCGCCAAGTTGTTCGAAATTGTTGCGATGTTGGTCTGTTGGGCGTCTAGACCTGTTTTACTTACCCATAGTGCTGGATGCATTGTGAACCTCTAACTCTGTTAACTCATACGAAGCAATGAATCTGAAGACTTATCCATCTCTTCAGCGGTGCTCATCATTTTGACCTGCATTTCAAACTGACGTTGAAGGTCAATCAGAGCGGTCATTTCACCTACGGCATTCACGTTACTACCTTCAATAGCACCGGTTTGGATGCTGATAGAGCCGTCTGCTTCGTAAGGCTGGTTTGGAGTTTTATGGCGGAATAAGCCATTGGTATCTTTAAACAAGTTTTGATCGTCTGTGCGTACAAGCTTGATACGATCAACCACTTCTAATTCTTCAGCCGGCGCACCTTGAGGCAGTACAGAGATGGTGCCGTCACGACCGATTTCGATTTTGGAGACTGGGATTGGCAAGGTGATTGGCGCATCATTTTCGCCCAACACTACATGACCACTTGCATTCGTTAGCAAGCCGTTTTGATCCACTTTTAGGTTACCGTTACGCGTCAAACCTTCTTTGCCAGTTTGGTCCATAACAGAAATCCAGCCGTTGCCTTCTACCGTAATATCGAGGTCACGACCGGTTGTGATCACACTGCCTTGCGCAAAGTTATGTCCTGGACGTTCCGTCATGCTGAATACACGTGAAGGCAAACCTTCACCATAAGCTTGCATAGAGCGAGCTTGTGCTAAGTCAGCACGGAAGCCAGTTGTACTCACGTTTGCCAGGTTGTTGGCACGCAATTGCAGGGCCTGCATATTTTGCTTGGCGCCGCTCATTGCGAGAAACAGTGCGCGATCCATAAATTACTCCAAAAGTTCTCTGTACAAGGGAGTAAAAGCAATAGTTATGCCAACATTAAAATAATGTTATTAATCAAAAGCTTGAATATAAATTGAGGGTTTTCAGATGGCAATTCAGGATGAATCAGCCAAGAGAGAGGCAATGTTTTGATCCGCCTAGCGGCAACAGCGGCAAGCCAGAGATCAAAGCATGCCCAACCTGAACTGAGGTATTTTCAGGTTGAGCACCAGATGAATGTCATGATGTCATCAAACGATACGGCTAGTGCACGCAGCGTTTGATTAAGCAGATGATAGAGCTAACTAACGAGTGCTCTAACGAATCTGCAGGATATTTTGTTGTAGCTGGTTGTGTACTTCTAGCGCACGTGAGTTCGCTTGGAAGTTACGCTGAGCAGAGATCAGATCCACCAGCTCCTGAGTCATATCAATGTTTGATTGCTCTAGCATACCGTTGTTGATAGTACCGAAAGAGCCTTTATTTGATTCACCCCAGATCTTGTCACCAGAGAACTGAGTTGAATCCCATTGAGTGCCGCCTTTCTTATCCAGACCTTGCTCGTTTGGAACACGCACTAGCGCCACACGGCCCAATGTTACGTTTTCACCGTTTGAGTAAGTACCCAATACGCTGCCGTTTTCATCAAAGTCTACTTTAGTCAGGAAGCCCGTTGTCGCGCCATCTTCATCGAACTTAGTCAGTTCAAATGGTGCAGCAAACTGAGTCGCTGAGCCTAAACCAAAGTTAAGTGTTTGCGCAGGATCCGCACCGTTTAAATCCACTGGGTTAGTGTTTGTCGCAGGATCGCCCAACGCTACCGATGTGATTGGCTGACCGTTGTTTAGGCTTGCCAACGTACCATCGTTGTTGAACTTCATCGTGTGACCAACGTGACCCGTTGGCGTTGCTGCATCACCGTTAGCAACGTTCAATGGCTTCTCACCGCCTTTGTCTGTCACTGTGTAGTAAGTTTGCCACGTGTTCGGCTGAGTTTGGTCTTTCAAGTAGTAAGTCGTTAGCTTGTAAGACTGACCCATCGAGTCATAAATCGTTGAAGAAGTCGAACGGTTGTATGTATCTGGATCTGAGAAATCAAACTGAGTCGGATCTTTCAAATCACCATTAGCCGGTAAGTTCACACCCACTTCAATGTTCGCTGTTTGCTTTGGCTTACCAAATTCTGCAGGAATATTGATTGGTTGTGGCTCGTAAGACGATACCTCACCAGACTCAGGGTTTACTTGGTAACCAAGTAGGAACTCATCGTTCGCTGTTACCATGTAGTTGTCTTTGTTCAAATGGAACGCACCATTACGTGTCATTTCATTTTGCTGTGGGATAAGGCGATCTTTCGCTACCGCGAAGAAACCTGTACCCGATACACGCAAATCCATTGGGTTGTTGGTGTAGATGCTTGAACCTTCGTGGAACTGTTGCGCCACTTGGTTCGCTTGCGCACCGCCACCCGGAGTGGTTTTTGCGTTAGTGAACAAAGAGTTTGAGTACACATCGCTGAATTCCGCACGAGACTCTTTAAAGCCGTACGTGTTGGCGTTCGCAATGTTGTTACTGGTGGTGTTCAAATCCAGTTGAGCGGAGGACAAACCGCTTAAAGATACATATGACATTCCAAAATCTCCTAACCTGACGCGCTATTGAATTACGCTTTGCCGACTTCCAATACTTCTGCAAGTCGAACTGGCGATTCAAAACCTGCCAGATTGAGTAATACGTTTCCGTCACCCTTACCTAGCAATACACTGTTCACGTTCGCGTAAGTAGACACTGGGAACTCTTGCGACTCCCCATCTACCAAGCCAGACGCTTTCACATTGTATTTGCCAGCAGGCATTGGATTTCCGTTTTCATCATTACCGTCCCAAAGCACACGAGTGTCGCCGGCTGGTTTCGCACCTACCTCAAAAGTACGCACCAATTGGCCCGCTTCGTTTTCCACTCGAACAAACAGGTTGTCGAGAGGTTGTGCAAGCTTAACCATTGCCGCCATTGTTGCATTGTCTTGCTTTACACCCGCCGCACCTGGGACCAATACGTCACGACCAACCAAAGAGGAAGCTTGTAACGCTTGGTTTGATGTCATTGACGAGTTCAAACTCTCGAACTGAGAGTTCATCTTGCCGATGCCATCTACGGTCGCAAATGACGCCATTTGCGCAATCATCTGGTCATTACCTACCGGCTTAAAAGGGTCCTGTTGAGACAATTGCTTAGTGAGCAAAGATAGGAAGTCTTCCTGTTTCAGGTCCTGCTTACCTGTGCTCTCTTCAGTCTTCTTGTTCTCTTGTAGGCTCTTAAGCTGGTCGATATAGGACAAGCCGCTTTGACCAACGTTGTTAATTCCGGCCATACGCTACCTCCTTATCCTTATTGACCCATCTGCAGCGTACGCAGCAGCATTTGTTTACTAGAATCCGCTACTTGCACATTGGTTTGGTATGCGCGAGAAGCCGAAATCATGTTTGCCATTTCTTCCATTACATTGACGTTAGGCTTGTAGATGTAGCCTTCGTCGTTTGCAAGGGGATGGTCTGGGTTGTACTCCGCATTCAGCGGTTTATCGCTTTCTACAATACCCATCACTTTCACTGGCACCGTATCACCGCCACGCATGGCGTTACTTAACTCTGCACCAAATACAGCATGACGCGCTTTGTAAGTGTCTTTCGCAGAGCTGCTGACACTGTCGGCGTTCGCCAAGTTGCTTGAGGTAGTATTCAGACGAACGGATTCAGCGCTCATTGCGGAACCTGTCACATTGAAAACGTTAAATAAGCTCATCTAAATTATTCCCCTTTGATTGCTTTGGTTAAGTTCTTGAATTTGCTGCCTAGAAAGTCGAGTGATGCTTGGTGTCTGATTTGGTTTTGCATAAATAAGTTACGCTCTAAATCCAAATCTACCGTGTTGCCATCGCCCGTATCTGGTTGCGTAGGAAGACGATATAGTTTGTCCCCGACCAACGTCGTAGTGGCAGGAATGTGCCGACCATCTGTGCGGCTAAGACCAATGCTTGCCCCAGATGTTGCCGCCTGCAATTCCTTAGCAAAATCTAAACCTCTTGATTTGTAGCCAGGCGTGTTAGCTTGCGCGATGTTGGTGGAAATCACCTCCGCGTTGCGCTCACGTACGCCCACCGTGTACTGGTGGATGCCTAGTGCGTTGTCAAAAGATATAGCCATGTTTGCCTCTACATTAAGAACTGACCGTTATTAATAACTAAAAAGCAATTAGCGTGCCAAAAATAGAACATGCCGTTTTGCCGCTTCAGTTATCGAGGTAATGGATTGCAATAAGCAAGCCAAAGTGATTGATGAAATGTCATATCGAGCCAAGTAATCAGCTCGGCTCACTAAAAAATATACACCCGATGCCTGCCCATAGGCAAAAATGACGCTGGTTTTTACAGCAGAGAGGGAGAAAAAGGAAGCAAGAATGAAACGAGAAAAGTGGGAGAAAAAAGAAAAGCCTGACACAAAGGTCAGGCTTTTGAAGTGGTTAAAAGAGTCCGCTATTTTAGCTTGTCGCTACTTTAACTTGTAAATAATACCTGGGTTGCAGCGCACCATCTCAAATTTGTCTGTCAAACCCGTCAGTGATTCTGACGCACCCAGCAGTAGATAACCGCCCGGGTTTAGGCTGTTTGCCATTTGGTTCAGTACTTTCGATTTCATCTCTGGTGAGAAGTAAATCAGTACGTTACGACAGAAAATGATGTCGAACTTGCCCATTAACGCGTAGCTCTCCATCAAGTTTTGTGGACGGAAGTTCACTAGGCGTTTTACGTTGTCTTTTACTTTCATGCGACCATCGCCTGCATCTTCAAAGAAGGTGCGACGACGCTCAGGCGAAAGACCACGACCCAAGGCAAGATTATCGTAAACACCCGCACGGCACATATCCAACATACTTGCTGAAATATCCGTCGCGGTGATCGACACGCTTGGCAACAAACCCGGCTTACGCTGCTGCGTTTCCAGAATGGTCATTGCCATTGAGTAAGGTTCTTGGCCTGAAGAGCTCGCAGCCGACCAAATTTTGATTGGTCGCTTGTTTGCCGCCATCTCCGGCAACAGTTTGTCAGCTAATACCGTGAACGGATAAGTATCTCGGAACCACAATGTTTCGTTAGTCGTCATCGCATCAACAGCGGCAATGCGTAGTTCACGATTGCGGCCAGTCACGACATCACGTAGCAAATCCGACAGCGACGCCAGCTTGAACTTTGTCACAAGCGGGCTCAGTCGGCTGCGCACTAGGTATTGCTTACTGTCACCTAATACGATGCCACATTGTGATTCTAGAAAACGGCTAAAGTCACGATACTCTTGATCACTGATTGTAATAGCAGTCATTAATGTCTCTTTTATTGTGTTAATGCAGATTTAACCGCGTTACCCAATTCATCTGGGTTAAATTTCGCAATGAAGGTGTTAGCACCTACGCGCTCAACCATCGCTTGGTTGAAGACGCCACTCAATGAGGAGTGCAGGATAACATAAAGGTTCTTCAAATCTGCATTTCGGCGAATTTCGGCCGTTAGTGTGTAGCCATCCATCTCTGGCATTTCGATATCTGAAATGACCAAAGAGATCTGATCGTAGATGCTACCTTCTTGTGCCATTTCAAGCAGCTTATTGTACGCTTCTTTACCATCTTTCACAGAGACAACTTCAAAACCGATTGAAGTAATTGCACGCTCAACCTGTTTACGCGCTACCGTCGAGTCATCCGCGATCAATACGCGGCGCACGATTGGCTTCTCTTGTTCAGCAACTGCGATCTCTTCGCCGATGCTTGAATCCATGGTTTCGTCTACTGGTGCAATCTCTGCCAAGATTTTCTCAACGTCCAGAATTTCTACTAGCTCGTTGTCGATGTTTGTTACCGCTGTTAGGTAGTGCGCTTTACCAGCACCATCAGGCGGCGGCAAAATCGCTTCCCAGTGCATGTTAATAATGCGCTCAACCGAAGACACCAAAAACGCTTGGATAGTACGGTTGAATTCAGCAATCACAACAAAACATTTATCGATATCTGTCGTTGGACGGCCACCGATTGCCAAACTTAAGTCAATCACTGACACGGTATGGCCACGGATATGAGCGACACCTTTCACTAGCGGGTGTAGGTTTGGCATCGAAGTCAGCTTAGGGCACTGTAGTACTTCTTTTACTTTGAATACGTTAATGCCGTAGCGCTGTCGTCCCATCAACCGAAAAGTGAGTAGTTCCAATCGGTTTTGGCCGACGAGTTGCGTACGCTGATTCACCGAGTCAAGAATCCCCGTCATATGCTCATCTCCATCTCAAACTTTTTGTTTTTAAATGATACTCTACGACTGGCAGGCATAATACCAGAGAAACAGTATGGCGTATCATAATATGAATTCAACACCATTTACTATGACAATATGTAGAGCGTTATTTACAAAGTACGCTAAGTCTATCGGCATTTTGCTCAGTATGTTTAGCTTTTTTGTTCATTCAGCAACGGAAAGTCAGATCGAGCAAATCCGAACCGCCGCCGAGCAGCACATTCTTAGCACGGTAGAGCAACCAGCGGGAGGAAATTTGTCCGTCAATGCGGCAAATATTGATCCACGTATCAAAGCCACCGATTGCCCAGAGCCCCTTGATACATCTGCATCTTCAACCAGTAGCACACGCAGTAACATCAACGTATTGGTCGAATGCCCCATCGATGACTGGAAGGTTTATGTTCCTGTGAGGATCTCAGCATCGGTTCCGATGATCGTTTCAACACGTCAACTCGGCCGTGGTGAGATCATCAGTGCTTCTGACGTGACGACTTCAATGATCGAATTACAGCGTTTTCGTAAAGATGGCTTTAGCAATATGGATCAAGTGATCGGTTCAAAGCTAAAACGTAACGTTCGCCTTGGCGATGTTGTAGAACGCAATGATGTCTGCGTGGTATGCCGCAATGAGAAAGTCACGATCAAAGCCGTAAAATCGGGTATGACGATCACCACGCAGGGCACGGCATTACAGGATGGATCCGCCGGAGATCAAGTAAGAGTGAAAAATGATAAGTCCCAACGTATAATAGAAGGAATTGTGACAGGCATTGCGGAAATCACCATCACCTTCTAGGGTTGGTTGGTGTACGGCAAATCGATCAATAAAAATGCAAAAAATCACTAAAGTTATTTTGCCCTTGGTCGATAGTCTGGATACCAGTATTACGATACGAGTTTAAGGTTGAAACATGGCAGGTATAGATAATATACGTTCAGGTCAGATGATGACGACGACAAGTCGCGCACCTGCACGAACAGATTCTAGTGCAACCAGCACAACGGAATCGAAAAAAGCGCCAGCACAACAAGACGCGGTATCACTAAGCCAACAAGGCAAAGCAGTCAGCAAACTCCAGAAGGACATGGCAGCTTCTCCGGCTTATGACAGCGCAAAAGTGGCGGCAATCAAAGAAGCAATTGCAAACGGTTCATACAAAGTTGACCCAGAGAAACTGGCGGACAACATGATCAAGTTTGAAAACGAATTGCAAGGCAAAAGCTAACTGACTTAGGCCCAAGGTAAGAATTCATGGCAGCATTAGTCGATCTTGTTAACTTCCAGCTAGAAAATGCAAAAGCACTTTCTGGTGTGTTACGTCAAGAAACACAGGCGATCAGCGCACGTGTGTCTACTGAGATCGAGAAACTTGCCAAAGAAAAGATGACACTCATTGGTCAATTAAGAACAACTGACCAGCGAATCGCCTCTCACCCGCACGTCAATCAACTTACCGAAGATGCAAACCTAAGTCAGGTTGTCGCCCAGATCCAATCCATCATTCTCGATTGTCAGCAAGTAAACCAAATGAACGGTGAATCGCTCAATCGTGCCCAATCCAGTTTCAATAAACTTAACAACATGCTTCAGCGTACCCACGGTAAGGTCGGTATGACCTACAATGCCGGCGGCAAAACGCACACCATTTCGACTCTAGGCACCAACATTAAAGCCTAACTCTTTGAGCTCATTCCACGCCAGCTCCATCGACTTTGTCTTTTAGCCAGTGACTCTATTCCTCAAAACATAGCCAAACCTAACGCGCATAAAACTCTCGCGTACAAAGCTCATACGTATAAAACTCACACGTATAAAAAAGCGACCGATTGTCACCAACCCGTCGCTCAAATAGATTATCTGTTTGTGAAGTTGTATTAGAACAAGGTCTGCTGACGCTTCTCAGGCACCTGTTGTACTTCACCGTAGTCACGCAGTTTATCCATCTTACGGATATCCAAACGCAACTCTGTCACATAGCTGTCTTCTACTAAGTAACTGCGCACAACTTCTGCACCTCGAATAACGCCATCGACCGCGCCCGACGTGCTTTCAATGCCTAGACGTTGATCAGCAAGCTCTGCACGCCCACTCACTCGCATACCATACACTTGCTCAGCAAGTTCACGGTAGGCATCAATCTTAGATGCACGCATTGCACGAACACGTTTCTCTTCTACAGTACGGCCAGTTTGCTCACTCACGCTTGCATAACCCACCGCCAACAAAATCTCATCTTGGCGCATCTGCTGTAAAGGCTGACATCCCACCAGCACCAATGTTGCGATAATAAATAATAACTTCTTCATGCTAGTTTCCTACGGGCGGAGAATCACAGTGTATGGCTGACGAATAGTAGGGTCAGAACGAATAAGCACGCCATCTTGGGTGCGGATGCTGTTCAGCGTATCCAAATCACGGCCAATGCGGTCCGCAGGTAAGAAACCCTGCGCCGTTGCAACCACGATGCGGCTCTGCATGCCCACAACACGAGCATTCACGAGCACACCACCTTCTTGGCGAAGCATAGTGCCTGTCAGCACGTACTGGATCTCTTGCTCTTGTGCCAGATCTTGCCAATCACGGCTCAGTGCGAAATCGCCTTGCTGAGTCACTTGGATTGAACCTGTGGTTTTGAAATCCACGACTTTAAAACCACGGCGTTGGAATTGGTGAATAAACCCTTCCGATACCGAGTTACCAAGCCAGTTGGTTGCATCCATGTTTTGCAGATCGACAAAAGAAGTAATCGCAATCGGTGTACGCGACGATACTGCAACGTTCGAAACCATCAGCTCTTCCGTCATGCTCTCAATGAAATAGTCCATCGTATGACGTGGACTGTCCATCAGCATGAATTGGCTGCCAGAATACGGTTCTTTACCATTGTAAATTGGTGAGTACGCGCACGATGTTAAAAGCGTCATCATCGATGCGGCAACAAGCCATCTTTTCATGGTTTGATTCTCCAGATAATCTTAGGTGTTACTGCTCTTTTTCGACTTCATTTCAATAAAACGTAATCTTGGAACAGTCTTTGCTTTTCTTCTGTTTGTCGAACGAAAGAAAAGCCCACCAAACTTCACTGAAATTGGTAAAGCAATATTTATACCCGAACGGTTACTAACAATGAAAAAATTATTTTTTAGCCTAATATCAATCACTTTTATATTGATGACGCCATTTCGTGCGGCGGCATCTTGGTATGAAGTGACAGGCGTTGCCACTATCGTTTCTTCTGAAGAAGCGGCAAGGCTGCATGCGTTGGAAGATGCGCTCTTCAAGGCTGTCAACTTTTCGGGCGCAGACATTGGCAGTATCAGTAACTTGATGCCATTGCTCGAAGAAAACCGCAAAGAGTACCAATTCACCAACCATGAAGTACGTTACATCCTGGTCGAATCAGAGCGTAAACGCAGCGGCAAGGTGGAAATGAGGATCCGAGTGGACATTTATCCATCGGCAACGGGTTGCCACGTGGATCAATACAAGAAGACGATCTTAGTCGGTAACATCGACGTAGCTTCTCCTCAACAAGCCGTCATGGGCCAAATCTACAATGTTGGTGATGACTTTAGCCACGTGGTCAATCGTCAGCTTGATCAAACCTCACGCAGTTTTGTGTCTGTTGGCACTACCGATTACTCCATCAGTGCTAATTACCCAGAGCGTACTAAGATGATCGCGCAAGACAACGGCGCACAATACATCATCGGCGGTGTCATTACCGACTTGACCGCTACGATCGATGCCAAGCTGCTTAAAGACGACGTTATCAACCGCCAGTTTGCGATGGAGATGAAAGTCTTCGACGGAAAAACAGGCCACGAGGTTTACCACAAGAACTACCGCGAAGTGGCGCGTTGGCCATTTGCTAAAACCAGCCAAGTCGATACTCGCAGTGCTCGTTTCTGGGCATCGACTTACGGTGAGATGATGCTGCGCGTTAGCCGCAACATTATGTTGGATTTGGAATCAGAACTGTCTTGTAAAATCACTCTGCCAGAAGTCGTGGCTGTATTTGGTAATACTGTAACCATGGATCTGGGTCGTATGCACGGCGTACAAGAGGGTGACCAGCTGCAATTGTGGCACACAGCGTCTTTCATCGACCAAAACGGTTTACCACGTAATAAGGTCTCCCAGAGCGATATTACCCTAAGAGTAACTCGTGTTTACGAACACGAAGCGGAGCTGACTATTGAGCAGCCAAACCTTGCCTCTAGTGTGCAAATTGGCGACGTAATGAACAAGATGCTTTAGCAACGCGTATAAAGCTTTGTAATATGCCCACTTTTGAATATCATAGGCAACGCATCTTATTTGATTACGCCCCCATGGCACAGCTGGATAGCGCAGTCCCCTCCTAAGGGACAGGTCGTAGGTTCGAATCCTACTGGGGGCGCCATTCATTGCCTTAGCTTACCGAATTTAAGCTAAGGCTTTTTATTTATGGCCACAAAATGTCCACATCTAACGTCTCTGACTCAATCTTTCAGGCCGAGTTAACCACCTGTATTGAAACTTTCCATTGTTAGAAAAATGAGTGTATGGGAGAGCTGAGATACCAAAACAAGCGAAGAGAAGGGGCACTCAGCCATTTACCGCATAATTTACAAAAAATAGATCCTTATCTTATTCACAAAAACACCCAATTGATTGCATATGCCCACGAGCACATAATAATCCTTTACCATACAAATAAGAGGGTTATATGAGCGTACATCACTATTTTCCGCGATTACGATGGAAGCCTGCTGAGTGGGAATCTCTACAGGCGCTTCCGAGTCATGTCCTAGAGGGTATTACACCTATTTTCAATGTTATGAACATCGACTGGGATTATGTGAATGGTTGCTATAAAAAAACACTAGCAAATTACTTGATTGATTTCGGTTCAACTTTGGCGACTTCTTGGCAGCAGTCTAGGGCAGTTTTTCTCGATGTTGAACAACTAGACATACACAGTTCTACGACTCAACACCCGCTAGATATTTGTTGTCAGGATGCTAATGCTCACGGGAAAAATATCATTCCTGTGTATTCGCCTCATTACTCCAACAACTACCTTTTGGCGGTACAACGAAATAATTCTGAAGGCGTAGCTCTGAAGCTAAAAGCGGGGCTACTATCACAAAGTCATTACCAACTAAACTCTATCTTGACTGCAATTGGTGTCTTTGCAAATCAAGTAGACCTCATTATTGACTTTGAAGATATCGAAACTAGTACTCTACAGCATGTTCAGCAAGCCATCTCAACCTGCCAATCCTTAATTAACTCCGCTAGTTGGAGAAATATTATTATCTCTGCAACTTCATATCCAGTATCACAAGCTGGTATCCAACAACATGTTATCCATTTGCACAGACGGGAAGAGTGGGATCTTTGGAAGAACGTAATCCAATCTCGACAATTATCAAAAACCCCCGGATTTAGTGACTACCCAACAGCTTCCGCTCAAATAACTCAGGTAGACCCTAGATTTATGTCGCAGTATGTATCAATTCGTTATTCTGATGAAACATACTGGATTTTCGTTAAAGGTACTGCGGCGCGAGGAAATGGCTGGGGACAAACGCAGAGCCTTTGTAACATTTTGGTCAATTCACCTTACTACTACTACCCTCAATTCAGCTGGGGAGATAAGTATATTAGCGAACGAGCGCAGGGGATAAACCGAAGTGGTGGATCTAAAGAGTGGCGCAAGGTAGCACACACTCACCACCTTACTCTCGTGACTAGTCAATTACTAAACATGTCAACAACATACCCTGCACTTTAATTAAGCAGACTTCCAATCAGATCTTTGCTTAAGTAAAAAACGCACTTCATCTCGGAGTTTATTTTCAGGAATACACTCCGAGATTATTGGCCATAGTAAATGACGTGGTTTACTTTTATTTCCTTTGATTGCGCCCCATTTTTCAAGCAGACTCAAACACTCATCCTTCCAAAGTAGCTGCGCTAAGCTGATTGGGTCTATTCGTTTATTCTTTTTTTCCGCGCGCTCATGAGTTATCTGATAACTACCGTTTTTTCCCTTAGATACGATTTTCAATCCCCACCATTCTGGGACAATTTTCTTTGCCTCGGAGAAATGATTGTCAGCGACAACTAACGTCACCTTGTCCATAACTGCGGAATAGTATTGAACTTGACTAGGCAGCCTATCCAATGTGTCTTTTGAACTTTTTAGCTCATAACCATGCAAGGAGCCATTAACAACGGCAATATCAACACGACAAGCTCCCAAGCAAATGCCTAACTCATCTACTACCAATGTATGAGGGTCATTATGATGTTTTTTAAGTAACTTTTTATGTACCGCTAATCGGACATCTATATCATTCATTTCCACACCAAGACAGCTAGACACTTTTGAGGGCGCGTATCATAGCTCCAAACTCAAGCCTAAACAATTTATACAAGCCAAATATGTTCATTATTGTATATCCAGCTAAACTGTGCAGTACACTTTTTCACAAGTCCTTTTAACAACATTGGGTTAGATATCTAAAAATCGCCAGTTCACTTGAGTTTTTCTTCTAGTCGAGCCAAACGCTTATCCATTTTCTCCATCATAAAGCTTAACCATTTGACGTATGTGTTTAACACAATTCCAACTCTGCTAGATAAAGCACTTAACGTCGCACCAATGAGAGCAAGACCTTTCTGAACTGAGGTTGTTTCAAATCTATTTTCATGATGTGGGCTCCTAACCGTTGATGCGCTTCCAGATATAAGCACTGAATTAAAACGATCAGAATCCACGTAGCATTGCTTCTTGTTTGGTCATGCGGGTGCTATCCCCTCCTAAGGGACAGGTCGTAGGTTCGAATCCTACTGGGGGCGCCACTCATCGCCTTAGCTTAGTTTATTTAAGCTAAGGCTTTTTTATGTCTACTGATCAGAGAAAGGAAAACAAGAGAAGCGAACCGCATCGCTATTTGAGGTCGATGCTGTTGAGACGCCCCATAAAGGTCAAGATTTCGAGGTTATCTTTGTGTGCATCAAGCAAAGCTTTTTTGGTTTGCATATAAGCCGCAAGCTTGCCGTACTTGTTGATAGACCGCACGACCGTTTTGTACTTGTATTCGCCAGCGTCATTAAACTCACGCCACTTTGCAATGTAACAAGTGTCACGGTTGTCTGGATCATCCAGCGTCGGGTTTGGTTTGTGGACTATCTTAGGCTCCACACTGTGTGGCAACCGCGTCATTAAGTACGGGTCTTTCAATAGCCTCCGCCAAAACTTCCCCCACATCTCACGCCCGAGCTCATTACGCAGTTTGATGGCCTTCTTAAGACCTCTCTTTTCTCCAATGCGCACGAATCCAACGGAACGATGCAAAACAGTATCTTCCGGTGTGTGGATATGAATCTTAAAGGCTGTCTTGCCTTTTGAAATGAAGCGGTGTCCAGTATTTGTAATTAAATTGCTCTTAGACATAGTGCTAACTAATAATTCTATTAATAGCTAAAAGGGTAAGCAAAACTCATAGATAATTAAAGTAATAAAATACAAAACTGTAAATAGCATCAGTGTTGATTCTTTTTTGAAACATCTAAATTCAGATATAAAAAAGCCCCAAAGAGCGAACTCTTTGGGGCATTCAGCGCTTAAGGCTTCTAACGGTCAGATAGGAGCTTATTGCTGAACTTGGTATTCGAACTCAGGAACAACAACTTCTACGCGACGGTTTTGTTCACGACCTTCACGAGTCTCGTTTGAAGCGATTGGGTTGTTTTCACCTTCGCCACGAGCGTGAATGCGATCTGCGTCGATGCCTTTTTCTACAAGAGCGTTAGCTACAGATTCAGCACGCTTCTCAGAAACTTTTTGGTTGTAAGCCGCTGGGCCTGAAGTATCTGTGTAACCAATTACGTCAACGTTCGCTTGTGGGTACTCGTTTAGGAATGCTACTAGGTCGTCTAGTTTCGCAGCGCTTTCTGGTTTAAGAGTAGTGCTGTTTAGCGCGAAGCTACCAGTACCGATTGTTTGAGTTTCGAAAGTCTTAGTTACTACTACTGGAGCAACTTCTTCTACAACCACTTCTTCAACTACTGGCTCTTCTTCTACAACAACTTCGTCGTTACCGCCGAATTTGAATGCAACGCCTAGAGTTGCAGAGTTGCCCATTGCTTTCACTGAATCGTTGTTGATGTCTGTGATTGTTTGGTATTCCGCACGTGCTGTTACGTTTTCGCTGATGTTGAATTCAAGACCAGCTGCACCTAGGTAAGAGTAGTCATCTTTACCATCGTTCATCATTAGGTAAGCACCACCCACTTTACCGTAAAGTGCGATGTCTTCTGTGATTGGTAGGCTGAACTTAGGAGCAAGAGTGATTGCTTCTACGTGACCACCGAAAGAAGTTTGGTCGAAGTCACCTAGGTTGTCGAAACCAGCTTCTACTGAGAAGTAGTCATTCATTTCGTAACCAACAAAAGCACCTAGAGTAGAGCCATCTTTGTCACAAGCTTGACCAGCTACACAAGCGTCTTCCATCCAAGACTTACCCATCTTACCGCCCACGTATACTTCTGCGTGTGCTGCTGAAGCCATAAGTAAAGAAGCTGAAATTACCGCTGCTAGTTTTTTCATTATTGATTCCTCTAAAAGAAGTTCTCTTGTTCGTAACGAAATGCGCCGCCTGACTGACGTTGTATTTCAATTCTTTTATTCAGTTCCTTTGAGTTTGATACCGAAGTAACTTCCGACTGTTTGCATAAAAGTCACTTGGGTATGCCTCCTGGTCAGTGGTGCATATCGCTCCCTCACTGACGGCGAGCACTATAACTCCAAGAAATCCCGAGACAAATCCCAAAACTGTCAATTTAATGTCATCGAAAAGCATGACTTAATGTGATCTAGAGCACTCTAAAGCGAGCTGCGACAATGACGCAAACGTTTGCGCGATATTTCGAAAAAGAATAGGTAAAGCAAATTAACTTCTCATTAATGAGACGATAAATGGGGAACTTTATGGATTGTGTTTTTAATTCAGAGAGATATTTCGTATGAAACAAGCAAATACGCATTTGCAAAGGTTATATTTGGATAAGTAAAACTTATCAATTTTTGAGCAACTTGATGATAAAAGATACACAAAGGACAACCGACCTTGGTGAAATTAGGCCGTTTTCCTAGCAGAAGATACAAAAAAGCCGCGAAGTTTATCGCGGCTTTTGACTATTTATTCAGGCAATTATGCGTTTGCTTCACGCTCAGCGATGAACTCAAGCGCCATCTTAATGCGAGCAACACAGCGCTCTTTGCCAATCAGTTCCATTACTGCATCTACAGAAGGAGACTGACCGCCACCTGTTACTGCTACGCGCAGTGGCATACCGATTTTGCCCATGCCAATTTCTAGCTCTTCACATACTGCTGCGATAACGCCATCTTTGATGTTCGCTGTCGTCCACTCAGTCAGTGCTTCTGCTTTCGCTAGAGCAAGCTCTAGAGGCTCTTTAGCAACGCCGCGTAGGTGTTTCTTCGCCGCGCCCGCTTCAAACTCAGCGAAGTCTTCGTAGAAGTAACGGATTTGCTCAGCTAGCTCAACTAGCGTGTTGCAACGCTCACCCACTAGCTTGATCACCTCAGTGATAGCTGGGCCGTTTGTTACGTCTAGTTTTTGTTGATCTAGGTGCCATTGTAGGTGCTCTGCAACGTACGCTGGATCTGAGTTCTTGATGTAGTGGTTGTTCAACCATTGCAGTTTGTCAGTGTTGAACGCTGACGCTGACTTAGATACTGCGTTTAGGCTAAATAGGTTGATCATTTCTTCTTGAGTGAAGATCTCTTGATCACCATGAGACCAACCAAGACGCACTAGGTAGTTGTTTAGTGCTGCAGGTAGGTAACCCATATCGCGGTATTGCATTACTGATACAGCGCCGTGACGCTTAGACAGTTTCGCACCGTCATCACCTAGGATCATTGCACAGTGTGCGAATGTTGGTACTGGCGCACCTAGTGCTTCGTAGATGTTGATCTGACGAGGCGTGTTGTTGATGTGGTCTTCACCGCGCACTACGTGAGTGATGCCCATATCCCAGTCGTCAACCACTACACAGAAGTTGTACGTTGGCGAACCGTCAGTACGACGGATGATCAGATCATCCATTTGTGTGTTGCTGATTTCGATACGGCCACGGATTTGGTCATCAAATACTACGCTGCCTTCTTTCGGGTTACGGAAACGGATAACACATGGATCGCCATCTTTTGCCGCTTCGTTTGCCGCTTTGATCTTTGGATGGTTAGCATCGTAGCGAGGCATTTCTTTGTTTGCTTCTTGCTCTGCACGAACTTCGTCTAGCAGCTCTTTAGATGCGTAACATTTGTATGCTTTGTCTTCTTCTAGAAGCTTATCAACCATCTCGTTGTAACGATCAAAACGTTGAGTTTGGAAGTAAGGACCTTCGTTCCACTCAAGACCTAGCCATTCCATGCCTTCTAGGATCGCATCAACCGCTTCCTGAGAGTTACGCTCAAGGTCAGTATCTTCGATACGTAGAACGAATTCACCACCTTGGTTTTTAGCGTATAGCCAAGAGTAAAGTGCAGTACGCGCACCACCAACGTGTAGGTAGCCAGTTGGGCTAGGAGCAAAACGAGTTTTAACCGTCATCAGAGTTCCTTAGGGGTAATGAGCAACGAGAGGGCTCTCGTTGTAATATCAAGGATAAAAGTGGCGACATTTTACCACCGTAAGTCGATTCTACAATCCTTCCGTGTGGTTTAACGCCAGAAATACAAACAGGGCAGCACCGATTAAGGTACTGCCCTCTTATTTATAGCGACAAAACGCCTAGAACAACAGAAAAGCTATCGCAAAAGAAAGTTACTATTGCCGATTATTTCAGGTTCTGCATCGCCCACTGCATGAATTCTTGTTGCTCTTGACGGCTTAGATCACTGAATGACTCTTTCAATGTCTTAGTGACAGCCGGAGACGCCGCGATGCTTGCTTTCGTCGATTGCTTGTTCATTGCTTTGTTGTAATCAGCCACTTCACGTTCATAGTCGCGGAACCCTTGTAGGCCGCCTTTGCGAAGTTGAACCATTGAAAACTCAACATCTTTGCCGCTTGCGTCTTTCAGCGTCAGTTTCGGATCCATTTCAAATGCTTTGGCTTCTTCAATCGTGCGGAACTTATTGTATGTCAGCGTTAGCTCTGCATCTTTCGGTGCATCGAACTCAAGTAGAAGCGGCTGTGAATCGAATTTACGACGCTTGCCATCTTCAAATACAATTTGACCAACATTCACAGCAAGTTGGTTTGCACCATCTTCAACTTTGATGCTGTTGTTGTCAGAGATCCACTCAGGGTAGACGAACTCACTGTTGAGAACGCGAGGAACCAATTCCGCTTGCAGAGTCAGTTGAGCAGCAAATGCAGGCGCAGAAAGGATTGCGCAAAGTCCTAATAGTGTGGTTGTTTTTTTCATCATGGTTTTCTCGTCTTATACCAATTTAGATAAGCCACTGAAACTAACAGGCCGGTCATTCCAATGGCTTATGTGAATAAGTATCAAGACAAAAAGGGCGTTTCCGCCCTTTTAGCTGCTTCTATATTAGAAGTAGTATTCAACACCTACAGAGAACTCGTCGTAGTCAGCTGACTTCCAACGTGCTTCTGTTGGCTTGTCTAGTTGAGACGCACCGTCACCGAAGTCTAGAGTACGTGCACGAGCGTAAAGTACTGCTGATGGGTCTACGAAGTACATGATCTGTGCAGATAGTACATCATCTGCTGTGTTGTCGATTGTCTTACCGTCACGTTCTAGGTCAAAGTTTGCTGCGTAACCCAGTTTGTACTGCCAGTCACCTGTTGTGTACATCAGACCTGCAGACATCGCATCTTGCTTCTCGTTTACACCGTTGCTTGCGTCAGCTTCCATGTATTTGTATTGAGCGAAGAAAGAGATACCGTTTTCAAACCAACCTTGAACACCTACTAGGTACGTGTTGTTTTCCCAAGTTTGACCTTCACCTTCGATGTTGCGGTTACCTTCGTATGCAGCATCCAATTGTAGTGGACCTAACTTGTAGTGAGCCGCGATGCCGCCCCAGTAATCGTCGCCTTCACCTAGACCAGCTTTGTCACCTGCACCCGCTGCGATATCTAGAGAGAATTTGTCAGCAAACATTGGAGAGTCCCAACGGATTGTGTTTGATTGACGGTCTTGGTACTTAGCACCACCGATCGCACCACCCCAGTCGTAAACATCGCCTAGACCTGGGTTAGATGCTGGCCAGTCAACCAACTCGTACATTGGAGTAAGAACACGACCTAGACGAACTTGACCCCAAGAAGCGCTTTCAAAACCTACGAATGTGTCACGCTCACCAAGACCTGCACCTTCACCACCGAAGCTTGGGTCTACGTAGCCACCTTCGATTTGCCAAATGAACGTTGGTTCAAAGTTAGCGAATTGCTTTTTACCACGGAAGCCGATACGTGATTCGTTGTTTAGCTGCATGCCGCCCAAATCGTCGTCAGTTGCTTTGCTACCAGAATCGTAATCGCGGTACGCGGCCTGCATCGCGATAATGCCGTAAACTTCGTAAGAGAAAGAGTCTTTAGTTAGGTACTCTTTCGCTGCATCACTGTTTGCACCATCAGCAAAAGCTGAACCACTGAACATCATGCCTGTGATTGCAGTAGCAAGTAGGCTTTTCTTTAGGTAAGACATTTTTAACCCCTATATTTTTAGTTTTTTCCATTTTCAAATTCGCTAACTAGGACATTGCAGGAACTTGAAACAATGTGTGGACGGGGCAAATATGACAAACTTTTTTCGCAGTAAAAAACTTTCCAAACCGCAATCTGAGCAAGTTCAAAATCAGAAGATCAAAAGCAATATAAACCTATAATTAACAATAACTTATAGTGACAAATAAAAATATAAAAACGTCAAAACCACTCAATCTCTCTCTGTTTTTATATAAAAAGCTCAAAAATCGTGAGCACCCTCACTCAACTTTTAGGCGTTTTAACGGAACTTTATATTCAGAGAGAAAAAACTTTGAGATAACTCGCAACAATCCCTGCACAAAGGCTGTGCAATACCGTCGATTTTGACGAATTTGTTTCGCGTCGAAAAACTTGACCTTCCCCTTGCAGGAAGGTTTATGCTCTGCTCATTACTATTATTGAGGACAAATTATGTATCAGTTCGTTGTACCTATGTCAGGGCTCAACTGCATGGGCTGTGCGAGAAAAGTTGAGAAAGCTTTACATGCCAATCACAGTGTTGAGATCATCAATTTGTCCCCGACCATGGTTGAGGTGAAAACCGAGTCCCCTCTTGCTTCTATTGTTGAATCGATCGAGTCCTTGGGTTATCACGCTGGTCATCAATTTCAGTTCCATCTAACTGGATTGAGCTGCGGCGGCTGCGTGAAGAAACTCTCTTCTTTATTAGAAGCGAATCAAGACGTCATTGCGTTTCAAGCGTCGACAACCCAACTCGATATCACGACCCTACTCTCAGAGCAGCAAGTGATCGATCTTGTGGCCACTCTTGGCTATACCGCTAGCCTTGGTTCTATTGAAGTAGAAGAAGAAAGCTCACCAGAGCCTGAACAGGCAGAAAAGAAAAGCAATATTAAAGATGCGCATGTGCCACCAGCGAGTATTCAATTGCAAATGCTGATTCAAGGCATGACGTGTGCGAGTTGCGTCTCTTCAGTAGAGAAAGCACTTACTAACGTAGAAGGCATTGAGAAAGCACAAGTAAACCTTGCTGAGCAAAGTGCATTAGTGTTCGCCACTCAAGATACAGAAGCCCTTCACCAAGCGATCGTTGAATCCGTAAAGCAAGCCGGTTACCAAGCAGAGATCTTGCAAGACGCAGCAACCCAGCAAGAAAAGCAAGCAGCTCAGCAACTTGCCCAACAAAAACGCTTCAAGCTAGATGCCATTGCTGGCTTAGTTGTCGGCGCGCCACTGATGTTGTGGGGAGTGTTTGGCGGCAACATGGTGATTCGCAATACGAACGACCAGTTGGCTTGGGGCGCGATTGGTATTCTGTGTCTCTTACTGCTTGCAACCGCAGGTAAGCACTTCTTTACTAACGCATGGTTAGCAGCCACTCACAAACGCGCCACCATGGATACGTTAGTCGCGCTAGGTACTGGTGCGGCGTGGTTCTATTCAATGCTTGTGGTGATTTTCCCAGACTGGTTCCCTCTTGCTTCACGCCACGTGTACTTTGAAGCGAGCGCAATGATCATCGGCTTAATTTCTCTTGGTCACTATATCGAGGCAAAAGCCAAAGCAAACACAACACGCTCTTTGCAAGCTCTGATTAACCTGCAACCTCAGCAAGCGACTGCGATTACAGAACAAGGCGACCAACAGATCGCAGTTGAGCAAATCACGCTAGGCATGAAACTGCGCATCAAACCGGGCGAGAAAGTGCCAGTAGATGGCGTTGTGATACAGGGTGAATCCTACATTGATGAGTCGATGCTAACTGGTGAACCCGTACCAGTGTTAAAAGCGCAAGATGCACAAGTGTCTGCCGGTACACTGAACACAGATGGTGGATTAATCATCGAAGCAACGGGCATCGGCGCAAACACCATGCTGGCTCGAATCATTCGCATGGTACGCACGGCGCAAAGCAGTAAGCCTGCCATTGCCAAATTAGCAGACCAGATTTCATCGGTATTTGTGCCGGTCGTGGTCGGCATCGCAATCCTAGCTGCTTTGGTTTGGTTTGCCGTAGGTCCAGAACCTAAAGCCAGCTACATGCTTGTGGTAACGACTACCGTGCTGATCATCGCCTGCCCTTGTGCGCTGGGTTTAGCAACGCCATTGTCGGTTACCGTTGGTGTAGGTAAAGCCGCAGAGCTCGGCATTCTGATCAAAGACGCTGACGCACTGCAGTTGGCGAGCAAAATCGACACGGTCGTATTCGATAAAACTGGCACGCTTACTCAAGGTAAACCGAGTGTGCAGCAAGTGTTTACTCACGCCACCAGCCAAGAGCACATGTTGGCTTTGGCATACGCAGCAGAGCGTCAATCGGAGCACCCGTTGGCAAAAGCCGTATGTGATTACGCGAGAAAGAACAATACTGAAAGTGTTGAGTTGAGCGCATTCGAGAACATTCGTGGCCGTGGTATTACTGCGACTTACCAAACACAACCGCTACTCATTGGCTCATTGCAATTTATGCAAACCGAGCAGATTGATACCAGCTCAATGAAGCAAGCGATTGAAGATTGTGCAAACAACGCATGGACACCAGTTGCTGTTGCTCTGAACAACGAACTGATTGGTTTAATTGCCATCGCTGACCCTATTAAATCTGATGCCAAACAAGCGGTGTCTGCATTAAAATCGCAGGGCATAAGAACCGTCATGCTCACAGGCGACAACCAACACGTAGCCAATGCTATCGGTAAAGAGCTTGGCATTGATGAAGTCATCGCTCAAGTGATGCCCGACGAGAAAGCACAACATATTGAACTGCTGCAATCTCAAGGCCGCACAGTTGCGATGATCGGTGATGGCATCAATGACGCACCAGCCCTTGCGTTGGCGGATCTTGGTGTCGCAATGGGAAGTGGCAGTGACGTGGCAATCGAAAGCTCACAAATGACCATTCTCAATACATCACCAATGGCCGTTGTGCATGCGATTGAACTCTCGCGTGCGACACTTAAGAACATGAAGCAAAACTTGTTCGGCGCCTTTGTTTATAACTCGTTGGGTATCCCTATCGCCGCAGGCGTACTTTACCCAGCGTTTGGATTTTTGCTCAGTCCTGTCGTTGCTGGTGCAGCGATGGCACTGTCTTCAATCACGGTCGTCAGTAATGCAAATCGACTACGACTGTTTACCATTAAGTAAGCGACACTTCTTCTCGAGGATATTATGAAGTTGAAACTATTGACCTTTACAATGCTTGCTGTCACATCGGCGAACGTATTAGCCGCTGATGTCATCAACCACAAATCGCCATACTGTGGCTGCTGTGGCGAATGGACAAAACACATGGAAGAGAACGGCTTTACTGTGGAAGAAAAGCTGCATGATGACATGAATGCGATCAAACGCGATTTGGGCATCAAGAACGAACAGCTTTACTCTTGCCACACCGCAGAGATCGATGGCTACGTATTTGAAGGTCATATTCCTGCCGACGACATTAAAGCGTTTTTGGAAAACCCACCTCGAAATGCAAAAGGCCTGACTGTACCGGGTATGCCGATGGGCTCACCGGGCATGGAGTACGGCGATAAGAAAGACAGCTACGCTGTTTACGCCTACAACGAGAAAGGTCAGGTTTACGAATACCGCTACCACAAAGGTAACGACCAATAAAAACAAAGCCCAGCGATTCAAACCGCTGGGCTTTTTCTTAATGGACAGTTAAGACAAACTTTTTAATTAGAAGCCGTAAGACGCACCGAACACGAACGCGTTGTTCACTAGGCTGTCACCCGCTGAGTTTTCTGCACCGTGAGCTTGGCTACGGAACTCAAAGTATGGCTGTACGCCTTTACGAGTCCATGTTGCACGCAACTCGTGGTCCATGGTCTCTGCTTCAATCATGTAAACGTTGTTGTAGCTGAAGGTCACGTCTTCGTTCATCGCGTAACCAATGCGGTTATCCATGCGGTAATCTGTATCAGCATCAGCGTCTGTCGCATCAATGTGTGCACGAGTACGGTTGCTTAGCGAGATACCGTTATCGAAGTTGTAGCCGATTTTAACCAAAGGACGGTATTGGATGCTCTCACCCGCAGAGAATAGGTGTTGGTAACCTGCTGCAACCCATAGGTGATCAGTGATGTTAAATGCTTGCTCACCACCCACAGTGATTGCTGGTGTTGTGTTACCTGCGCCGCCGTTTTCAGTTTCTAGTTTACCTAGTTGAATGCCGTCAAACTCAGTGTAAACCGTGAAGCCGCCGAATTGGTTATCGAAAGTGTGGCCTGCTTCTAGCGTTGATGTCATGTCCGAACCGTGGATTCGGCCATCATCGTGGAATTGGATGTTACCCGTTACGTAAGATGAGCCTGCGAAAGCGCTTGATGCGAAAACAAGAGAAAGTGCACTTAGTGCAAAAACGTTTTTCATAATTACTGCCTTTATTTGTTCACGTTATGCGATGAGATGTCCGGCTATCACTTGCCCTTCATCGCAAACATTGGGATGTGCCTCCCTGGCGACAGCAATACTGCGCAATTTAATTCGCATTGAAAAATAAATCGTTTAAAACAGTGATCCAATTCAAATCAACATTTTCGAAATCCAAAAAAGTTTATTAAATACAGGACCTTGCTATAAAACCTAAAAATTCGTCAAAAAAATAAAGTGTGAAGTCAGGCTAGTTACACTCTCAAATCAAGCATTAAACAAGCATCGAGATCACACTATTCTTTTCTTTCTAAATTGCGAACTTAATTATCAGTAAAAAATAATCAGACATTGATCACGCTTATTTTCCGCAGAAAAATAAACAAAGCCCCCAACATAAGTTGAGGGCTTTGAGTAAGGAACAATGATTTTAGTGAATGATTAGCAGAATTACTTCACGCTAGTCACGCGGCTTGTCTTCTCGCCTGTCGCAGATACAGAGCGGATAAACACTTCACCTTTCACATTAGGACGAGCATTGTCTGCGTAAGTTAGCCAGTTCTTGCCGTCTAGAGAGTATTGAAGCATCACGCCAGGGAACTGAACGTTCATTGCTAGCTTGCCATCTTCTACTTTCGCACCTGGTACAGGTAGGCGGTAGTCGATACCTGATTTCTCTAGCTTAGCCAGTTCACGTTGACCAAGTACGTTCGCAAAGCGGTTGTAGTCTTGGTTTAGCGCAGCTTTGTCTACTAGGTTAGAGTTTTGCGAGTATTCAACACCCACTTTGTAGTCGTTTTCCCAATCAGCACGGTGCCATGCACGCTCAGCGGCTGCTAGTACGCGAGGGAATACCATGTACTCGTATTGCTCGTCGTTACGTACTGTCTCAGACCAAAGCTGTGCTGATAGACCGTAGAAAGGTTTCGCTTCGATTTCACCTTTACCAGTGAAGCCATTGCCATCACGGTCTACTGAGGTTTCTGCGTTCTGAGGCATGTTCTCTGGTGCAAAACCAAACATCTTACGAGTATCTGTTGCACGTGTTGCCCAGTAGTAACCACGCTCTTTCGGGTCAACTTCGTATGGCATGTCCATGTACACGTAGTCTGGGTTAGAAACGATCACGTCGTAACCTTTCTTAGACCACTCGTACACTGATGATGTGCCACCCCAGTAAAGAACGTCCCAGAAGTTAACACGTGTGTTTTCTGTTGCGAACGCTTTCTCACCTTCACTGTATTTAAGGCCATCTTGCCAAGCTTGGAAGTTTGGAATGCCCTTCTCTGCCACAATCTTTGACACTTCTTCTGCAAAGTGGCTTGGTAGATGAGCAAAGTCGCTTACCGTACCGTCCGCAATTAGCGTCTGACATTGTGGAGATTGTGCGAATGGCTTGTCTTGTTTAGACAGGTCAATCGTACCTTTCCAGCTTACTTTGTCTTCAGCATTCACATCTTGGAAACCAGCGCCTAGCTTGATGTTCTTCGCTTCGTCACCACCAAAGTGCCATGTTGTTAGCGGCGTGCCCGCTTCTTGGTGCATTGCTGCTACTTCTGAAATCACTTTATCAACAAAGCGAGTTGAAGATTCCATACATGGGTTGATGAAGCTTTGCTTGTTGTAGAACTGAACCGTCGTTACGTTCGATGTATCTTGAGGATCCATCAGGCGGTACTCGTTCGCTTCTACTTCTTTACCTTCTTCCATTAGACGGTCGTAACGTGCTTCCATTGATACCACTGCTGCACGAGCGTGCGCTGGCATATCAATTTCAGGAATCACTTCGATGTTACGCGCTTTCGCGTACTTCAAGATGTCCACGTAGTCTGCTTTGCTGAAGAAGCCAGAACCAAAGTTGTCTGTCGTTGCACCTGAGCCAAGCTGAGGCAGTAAACAGCTTTCCTCTTCCAAATCGAAACAACGGTTAGCACCCACTTCAGTCAGCTCAGGCAGACCCGGGATTTCTAAACGCCAGCCTTCATCATCCGTTAGGTGAAGGTGTAGTTTGTTCATCTTGTACGCTGCCATTTGGTCAAGCGTTGCAAGAATTGCGTCTTTAGAGTGGAAGTTACGAGCCACGTCCACCATCACACCACGGTAATCAAAACGCGGCGCATCTTTAATAGACAGTTGTGGTAGAGAATCAGCATTTTGGCTATCTACCAGGCCAAAGATAGATTGTACTGCGTAGAAAGCACCTGCTTGGTCAAACGCTTTAATCGCAATACCGTCGCCTTTGATGCTCATTTCGTAAGCACCAGATTTTGCCAATTCACCGGTGAAGTCTGCAGGAACAACAGTGATGCTTACAGGAAGATCACCACGAACATCCACACCTACCACTTCTGCACGATCTTGAATTGCTGCGTATTGAGTCGCATCGAATGCGTCTTTAGGCAGCGCGATACCCGCCGCGATATCTACGGTACCTTTACCTGCTTCAACAGACATTGGCGTTGGTAGTAACGTGGTTGATACGTCTTGTTTTGCTAGGTCTTCGTTCTTCTCGAAACGAGACACAGCGTTTGCAAATACGTTGTTGTCATCTGGCGTACGTTTTAGGTTGTTGCCCTCAAGGCCAGTCACGAAAGATGCAACGTCTTCTGTGTTAAGAGAAGCGATCATCTTAGGCTCTGCATTTGGTGCAGCAACGAAAGCGCCTGGCATGAAGTCAGTTTCAAATAGCTGCCAGTATTCAGCAACAAGAGGAAGCACAACCTCTTCACCCGCAGCAAAACCATCAAACTTATCTGTTGGTTCTAGTTTGTGTAGGTCACCCGTTACGCGAGAGATTTTGAACTGTTCGTTTTCAACATCCAGAATCAGACGAATGCTGTGGAAGTAAATAGCCCAATCTTTAGAGTCAACCGCTTCACCTTGGTTAACTAGCGTCATGTTTACTTTGTTACAAGACGCCCACTCAGCACCCATGTCTTGACATGCAAGACCTTCATTTGCGCCGTGGTTAGTCAACACTTCATATTGAATATCAAGGTTGTCAGCCAATGAGTTTACAACTTGTTGCTCAGAGTTCTGTAGTGAAGAGCAACCTGCCAATGTAGCGATAACAGAAGCAGCAATCAGACTATGTTTCAACATCTTACTTTCCCCAAAAAGTCAGTGGTTCAAAACGACATTTATCAAAAATGGTGAGCACCTAAATGCGAGGCGCTTAACAGTTGCATTCAACATACAAGCAGTTATTTCTAAGCGTAAAATTAATGGAACTAAGAAGTGATCCAGCTCAAATTCAGCTTCAAGCAGAAAAATATAAACATATTAATTTCAATTACTTAGTTAAAACGTTAAAAACGACCAACTTTTTTTGACGAGTTTGTTGCGATCTCAATCACGAATATTGATGGGGTTCGACTGGTTTTATAGGATTTTGATCACTATTGGTTATTAAGTGAACCATTAACAACAAACTCAATTGAAACGCTTTCGTGAATTAGCTCTCATTTCTCCGCCGTTAAAACTCGTCAATATTTTTAAAAATGACGATTTTGCCGAACCGTGTTATAGATAAGATGCATATTGAATTCGAGGAGCAAAATATGTTTCGACTCTTGTCCGTAATGTCATCTCTGATCGTCTTTTTTACTTCTTATTCAGTTCAAGCCGAGCCACAGCATTGGCTAGCAAAGAAAGGCGATATGGAATACATGATTATTGGCTCCGTTCATGTGGGTGACAAAACCATGTACCCACTGCCAAAAGCCGTCACCCAGTTCCTCAAAAACAGTGATGGCTTAATCATCGAAGCCGACGTTCGAAATACCGAAGGCGTGACGTACCCAAAAACCGACTTTCTGGCCAAAGATGTTTTAGATAGAACCCAGCGCAAACACCTGGCAGAGATAGCCAATGACTTAGGCCTACAAGAAGCACAGTTACTCAATGCGCCACCATGGTCTGCGGCTTTAACCATTCAACTGATGTTGGTAAACAAACTGGGTTATGCATCCGACCAAGGTGTCGACATGCACTTGATTAACCTAGCCGATAAACAACAAGTGCCAGTACTGCCTTTGGAAAGTGTGCAGTTTCAGTTGGATTTAATCGCGGGACAAAAAGATGGTGGTAAAGAGTTGCTGCTTTCTTCGATTGAAGAATACGATGGTGGTGAAAAACTGGTGCAATGCTTGATCGACAGCTGGAAGAGCGGTGACGGCAGCACATTAGAAGAAGCATCCATGAGCGAACAATCGAGCGATGAGTTCAACGAGGCTTTCTTGTATGACCGCAACCGAGATTGGGCTGAGAAATTGGATTCTGGCAGCGTGTTACCGAAGAAGTCAGGCCAATACACAATTGTTGTCGGCAGCTTGCACTTAGTCGGTAAAGACAACCTGATTGAACTGCTCGAAAAACGCGGCTTTACGATTGAACCACTTGGCAATACACATAAGGCAGACTGCGATATCTAATCAATAGCGTTTTATATAGCCGGGATTCGGGAACAAGTCCCGTCAACCCCCTTCTTAATAAAGATACCTTTTATCTTTATTCTCAAAGAGTACCCCTCGATTCCCAAAGCGAAGCGCTCCCGATTCTCGGAGCGTAGCGTTTCTAACTGAGAGATTCCCGACTGCGCTCCTTCGTCGCTTTCGGGAATGACGCCTTTGAATTCAGCGCTTTTTGTTCGTCATCCTCAAGAGCGAGGGACGAGCGAGTTGGGGATCTCTTCCGTTTTCATTTACAAATGGGCAAAAACTAATTTGCTTCAAAGCGTTCCGTCTCTCGCATCTCGAAGGACGTAGTCCGTTCCCGAAGCGAAGCCTTCTCGATTCTCGGAGCGTAGCGTTTCTAACTGAGAGATTCCCGACTGTGCTCCTTCGTCGCTTTCGGGAATGACGCCTTTGAATTCAGTGCTTTTTATTCGTCATCCTCAAGAGCGAGGGACGAGCGAGTTGGGGAGCTCTTCCGTTTTCATTTACAAATGGACGAAAGCTGATTTGCTTTAAAGCATTCTGTCTCTCGCATCTCGAAGGACGGAGTCCGTTCCCGAAGCGAAGCGTTCTCGATTCGAAAGCCTCAAATGCAAAAAAGCCGTAGCATTTCTGCTACGGCTTTCTTTAATACGGTCGATGAAGAGCCATACTCTAACTTCAGGCGAACCCCATTTGGTTCGCTACTATCAAAGCCAAATTTGCGACCGCTCAAACGACGAAAGCCTGCTCATTGAGCAGGCTTTCTAAAAGTGGTCGGTGAAGTAGGGATTCGATTGGACTGGCATTCCAGACCCCGCCCCTCTGGTTCCAAATAAATATCACCACATACGAAAAAGGCTCTACATTTCTGTAGAGCCTTTTTCTCAATATGGTCGGTGAAGAGGGATTCGAACCCCCGACCCTCTGGTCCCAAACCAGATGCGCTACCAAGCTGCGCTATTCACCGAGATGTTTAACTGAGGACTTATCCCCGTCAACGGATGCGTATATTACGGATTCTTTAGAGAGACGCAAGCGCTTTTTACAAAAAAACCTAATGTCTTATTTCGATTGACGATTTACTGAACACTAGCACGTGAAATGTGACTAAGAACCCACAATAAAATACAGATTATTAACCTTGGCAACATAATTGATCCAGATCAGTGTGCAAAAAAACACCACCTATTAACGTTGTCCATGTCGGGAACATCTTGGAGGAAACATATGGACTTTTGGCTTGAACTCCTATTTGGTAATGCGGTGGGACTATCGTCAATGATAGTAATCTTTGGGACAATTGGACTGATGTTGTTTTTCAGCGGTTTCTTCATTTACAAGATTATGAACGACAAATCTCCTCACTAGATCTCGCTTAGCTCTAGAAACGCTTTGCACCGGAGTTGGTAACCTGCCTGCTCCGGTTTTTTATTTGATCCCAGTACACCACTCGTTGATATAATCTAACTATTCCTACCCTGTTCTTTATGAGATTGCCGTTATGTCTCAAGACAACGATTTTGATCTGTTCCAACAGATGATGGGCGATGTAAAGCCTATCGACCAAGACACTGCCGAGCATAAAAAAGTGCACCAAGTGACGGATGCTCAACTAGCGAAACGCGAAGCTGCAATTTGGCTTACGGAAGATGATCCAGAATACTTATCGATTGACCATGCAGAAATGCTCAAACCCGATGACTTTATCGAGTTCAAACGCGATGGTGTACAAGATGGCGTATACCGCAAGCTGCGCCTTGGTAAGTACCCGATTCAAGCTCGACTTGATCTGCACCGTAAAACGCTAAAAGAAGCGCGCGACGAAGTCGTTAAATTCCTCAAACAATGTATTGAGATGGACATCCGAACGGTCATCATCGTGCATGGCCGTGGTGAACGTTCAAATCCACCAGCATTAATGAAGAGTTTTGTCGCGAGTTGGCTACAACAAATTCGTGAAGTGCAATGCGTTCACAGTGCGCAACGATTCCACGGTGGCAGTGGTGCTGTGTACGTTCTATTAAGAAAGAGTGCTGAAAAGAAAATGGAGACCCGTGAACGTCATCAAAAACGTTTAGGCTAACCGGATTCTCGGTGCTAGAATGCCCGATCTTATCTCGCCTTGCTGCTTTAATTAGCAGCAGGCACTTCAATTAACCGCCGTTGTGAAACGTTAGGAGACTTACATGTCACAAGACAACGCAAAACGCTTAAACAAATACATCAGCGAAACGGGCTTCTGCTCGCGTCGTGAAGCAGACCGCCTTATCGAGCAAGGCCGTGTCACTATTAATGGTCAACAACCAGAGATGGGCACAAAAGTACTGCCAGGCGATGATGTTTGTGTTGATGGCAACCCTGTTGCAGCGAAAGAAAAACCAATTTATATCGCGTTGAACAAACCAACCGGTATCACTTGTACTACCGAGCGTGATATTCCGGGCAACATCGTTGATTTCATCGGTCATAAAAAACGTATCTTTCCTATCGGTCGTCTGGATAAACCTTCCGATGGTTTGATCTTCCTTACTAACGATGGCGACATCGTTAACAAGATTCTGCGTGCTGGTAACAACCACGAGAAAGAATACGTAGTACGTGTTGATAAGCCAATCACCGGTGAATTCCTCAAGCAGATGTCGAGCGGCGTGAAGATCCTTGATACGGTTACTCTGCCTTGTAAAGTAGAGAAAGAAACCAAATTCTCTTTCCGTATCGTACTAACTCAAGGTCTGAACCGTCAGATCCGTCGTATGTGTGAAGCGCTAGGCTACGAAGTTTTCAAACTGCGTCGCGTACGTATTATGAACATCTCACTTGATGGCATTCCTAACGGTAAATGGCGTTATCTGAGTGACGACGAAGTGACAGAGATCTTAGCAATGTGTGAAGGCTCTGTGGGTACAGAAGAAGCATCAAAAACAGATTCTAGAGGACGCAACATTCGTAAAGCGACCGACGCGAAGCTGTACGATAGCCGTGAAGAGAACCAAGGTTCAACGGCGCGCCGCAACCAGAAAACACGTACTTTCCGAGGCAACAATGCAGATGAATTCCGTCATGCACCGAACTCGAAGAAAGGCCAACAGCGTCGTCAACGTGATGATGAGGGCGGACGTCCAGCAAAAGAACATTACAAAGCGAAACCACAAGGTGAACGCAGCAGACCGCAAGGCGAGCATGGTAAATCACACCGTAAGCCGGATGCATCGGGCAATACGCACTCAGCAAACAAACCTCAATCACCGAGTAAGCCTAAGCAGCATTACATGAATCCAAATGCGGCGAAGCCAAGCAAGCCAGCTAAACGCACTGGTGGTACATTGAGTCTGAAGAAGTAACGCTTCATTTACTGGCAAGATCAAAAAAGGACGCTCATGGGCGTCCTTTTTATTTGTCATGTATTTAGAGGCAAAGAGGGGCAAACTGACCGCGAGTTAAGCTCAGCAAATCTTTCGGGGCTAACTCGATTTCTAAACCACGTTTACCTGCACTCACACAGATTGTGTCTTGCTCTGTTGCGCTTTCGTGCAAAAAAGTCGGTAGTGCTTTCTTCTGCCCCAGTGGGCTAATCCCACCAACAACATACCCTGTGGTCTTTTGCGCGATTTCGGGATCGGCCATATCAGCCTTTTTGCCCTTCGCTGCTTTCGCCGCCAGTTTTAGGTTCAGCTTTTGATCAACAGGGATAATCGCAACCGCAAGGTTCTTTGGCTCGCCGTTCAAGCAAAACAACAAGGTTTTGAATACTTTCTTTGGATCTTGTCCCAATACCTCAGCCGCTTCTAGTCCATAGCTGTCTGCTCTTGGATCGTGCTCGTATTGGTGAATAGTGTGTGTAACTTTTTTCTTTTTCGCAAGATTAATGGCCGGAGTCATCAAGATTCTCCTTATAAAACAAAAAACGCTGCACCTAGTGAGGAGCAGCGCTTTAAGTTAATGGTATCAGCGACTTTGAGTCAATCGCTTTTTACTTGTAAACGATGTCACCAGAAGGCGCGTACTCATTTACATCAATTGGACTGTGTGATTCCAAGAATTCTTTCAGTACTTCAGCATCCGTAAAGCCCGTGTTGACGTAACCCGGATGAGTATTCACTTTCGGGTAACCATCACCACCTGACGCATTGTAGCTTGGTACGGTGAAGCGGTATTGACCGTCTAGGCGAAGCTGTTTTTCACCGATGAAAACATTCGATACTTTGCCATTTTCAACTGTCATGGTAATGCCAGCAAACTGAGCGTAAGCACCTGAATCAACTGGCTTTGTCGCCACGACGTTTAAGTAATCGAGCACTTCTTTACCCGACATATCGACGTAAGACACCATGTTGCCAAATGGCTGAACCGTCAGCACGTCTTTGTAGGTGATGTCGCCCGCTTCAATCGAATCACGAACACCGCCCGAGTTCATCACAGCAAAGTCCGCCTTCGCGCGCTCCATGTGGGCTGTAGCAATCAAACGACCAAGGTTAGTTTGCTGGAAACGAACGACGTTGCGGTCACCTTCCAGTTTGCCGTTAGATTCGGCAATTTTCACATTCAACTGGCCCTGACCTTTTTCTTGGTAAGGACGAAGGAAATCCAGCATTGCCGAGTCTTGTGCAATTTCATCTTGAACCAATACACGTTGAGACTCGCCGTTCACTTTGATTTTCTTCTTCAAGTTAACCGGAATCAGATCGTAGCTCACCATCGACAGCTCGCCGTTGCGGAACTCGTAATCAGCACGACCAACGTACTTACCCCACTCGTACGCTTGCACGATGTAAGTACCGTTTTGCTCATCTGGCTTGCACTCTTCACCCGGCTTAAAGTTCTTCTTAATGACGTTAGGGCCTTCCATACAAACAGGCTCTTGTGAGTGACCACCCACAATCATGTCCAAATCACCTTCATTTAGGTAGCGAGCCAACGCCACGTCACCGGGAGCATTCACACCACGGTTGCCGTTTTCGTAGTGACCCATGTGTGTCACTGCGAAGATAAGGTCCGGCTTTTCAGTTTGCTTCAGTTCAGCAATCAGCTTTTTCGCTTCTTCTTTCGGGTCGCGGAAATCAACCTCGCCGATGTACTCTGGGTTACCCAGTTTTGCCGTGTCTTCTGTCGTAAGGCCAATCACGGCAATCTTGATGCCTTGCTTGTTGAACATGGCATAAGGTTGGAACAATCGCTCGCCGGTTTCTTTGTCGTAAATGTTGGCAGACAGCATCGGGAAGTTTGCCCACTCTTGCTGTTTGAACAACACTTCCAGTGGGTTATCGAATTCGTGGTTACCCAGCGCCATCGCGTCGTAACCAATCTTACTCATGCCTTTGAAGTCAGGCTCAGCATCTTGTAAGTCAGACTCAGGAACACCAGTGTTGATATCACCACCTGATAGTAGAAGCACGCTACCGCCTTCGGCTTGAATCTCTGCACGCAGTTCATCAATCAGCGTCTTACGTGCCGCCATGCCGTACTCACCGTACTTGTTTTGCCAAAAGCGACCGTGATGGTCATTGGTGTGCAGTACGGTCAGTTTGTAAGTTGTGTCTTCATTCCATTCGTGTGCTGGTTGCGTGGCACATCCGGCAATAGTTGCCAAGATAGCTGCGCTCAAAGCGGTTTTTACAATCAGGCGTTGCTTCATTGTTTTACCTTTTTATCGTCTGGGGTCCACTGCATTACGCGTTCAGCAACCAAGAAACAGGGTTCTCATTGTGCTAAAACGCGCAAACTTGGCGCTAGTGTAAATCACTAAGGTATTGATTTCATGTTTCTGCGACGCACTTTACTCATAGCGAACCAGTTCGCCGCAAATCTAAGCAAATTATAGACATAATCAAAGTGGTGTAAGGAAGCGAGAAGCGAGAAGCGAGAAGCGAGAAGCGAGAAGCGAGAAAAGGATAGTGAAGCAGAATCAATGTGTCGATGCAAAAATGGCCAGCACACAGGCTGACCATTTCATTTAAACATTCACAACAATCGATTATTTGATATCGATGTCTGCAAAGCTCTTGATTAGATCGTCTAGCGATTTCATTTGCGCTAGGAACGGCTCTAGTTTGTCTAGCGGCAGCGCCGATGGGCCATCACAACGTGCTTGATCTGGGTTCGGGTGCGCTTCAATAAATAGACCTGCAATACCTGTTGCTAGACCTGCTTTCGCCAGTTCAACTGTTTGCTCACGACGACCGCCTGATGCCGCGCCCGATGGGTCACGCATTTGTAGTGAGTGCGTTACGTCAAAGATGATTGGGCTGCCTTTCGATGCGTTTTTCATCACACCAAAACCAAGCATATCAACCACTAGGTTGTCGTAACCGTGGCAAGAACCGCGCTCACAAAGGATGATGTTTTCGTTACCACATTCTGCAAACTTCTCAACGATGTTACCCACTTGACCAGGGCTCATGAACTGAGGTTTCTTCACGTTGATCACCGCACCTGTTTTTGCCATTGCTTCAACAAGATCAGTTTGACGAGCTAGGAATGCAGGAAGCTGGATAACGTCAACCACGTCAGCCACTGGTTGAGCTTGCGCTTCAGTGTGAACATCAGTGATGATCTTCACGCCGAACGTGTCTTTCAGTTCTTGGAAGATTTTCATGCCTTCTTCTAGACCTGGGCCACGGTATGAGTGAACAGAACTGCGGTTTGCTTTGTCGAACGACGCCTTAAACACGTATGGGATACCAAGCTTGTCCGTTACTTTTACGTAGTGCTCACAGATCTGCATAGCAAGATCACGAGACTCAAGAACGTTCATACCTGCAAATAGGGTGAATGGCTTGTCGTTAGCAACTTGAATGTCGCCAATATTAACGATTTTCTGTTCCATTTTGATTCTCTTTTATCTGTCTTCGACATGCCGTTTGAGCATGCCGATAAAATTAGTGAAGCGTAACGTGCTTTTCGCTCATGGCGTTAACTTGTGATTTTAGTAGCTCTGATGCCGGATCGTCTGGGCATTGGTCAATAAAGTACTGAAAATCAGACACCGCTACCTGATGGCAATCCAACTGCTGGAAGATAAAACCACGGTCACGAATCTCGTATGGGTCATCTGGTACAAACGTCAACGCAAGGTTGGTACAGCGCAGCGCCAATGTGTAACGCTCTTCACGTAGCATGGCGCTCTTAATCAACGCCAACCAACGACCAATCACAGTCGGGTTGTCCGCTTCTTCAAAGTGTTCTGGCTTTAATGTTGCCAGCGGGCCTTCTTGACCAATCAACCAAGCTTGGAGGATTTTCTCACCGACATACTCACCGTTAAACGGGTTAATGTAGTCTGGTGTTTTGTGCATCCAATCCACTTTGATCAAAAACTGAGTCGGGAATGTCACCCCTTTCATCGGGAAGCCAAGACGATTGCCCAAGTAAAGTAAGATGGCACCAAGACTGACCGGAATGCCTTTTTTGCGCTCCAACACCTTGTCGATAAAGCTGTTGTCAGAGATAAAGTATTCTTGTTCGTCGCCTTTAAAGCCCCATTCGTAAAAGAATAGGCGCAAGAAAGAGTCAAAACGCTGCTCTTCGTCCGTCTCATGAACCAGAATCGCTTCGGCCTCTTCGTAGAGACGTTCTAGTTCCAGTTTTGCCCAATGGACATTGGTGTCTGGATTAATGGAATGGTTTAGCTCTAACGCGCCTTCCACCAACGCCATGTTGTCAAAATCTTCGTCAAAAAACTCAAGCATGAAGATTACCCAAATAGGTTTGGATTTTTAGATACTGCAATATTGGCGGCCATGACTAACCAGCCCAGAGCGCCAAAGAAGGCAAAAATTCTCAGCAGCTTGTTTTTCGCCATTTTCAGAGCGAAGAAACCAAGAGCGATGTACGCCAGCACACAAGTGATCTTGTTGGTTAGCCAAGGTGCAGCATCCGTAAATGGAATAAAGCCGGTCACCATAATTAGGCCGATACCTGACAGCAATAGCGCCGTATCAACAATATGCGGGAAAACTTTCAAGAAGCGATTGTTGCGCTTTGGAGAATCCATCATCAACAATACAAATCGGATCGATAGCAGCGTCGCGCTCAACGCGATCGTTACTAAGTGAATGTGTTTTAGAGCTACGTACATTTTCTTTCTCTTTTATAAGTTACTGCTGACTTGCTCGTTATTATTGCGGTTTGTAACAACCGAGCGTCACTCGATCGTTATCACCATAGTCTTTTTCCGTAACGACTTGTTCAAAACCAAAGTGCGTCATGATCTCACGAACGGCTTCGCCCTGATCATAACCATGTTCGAAAGCAAGCCACCCACCCTCTTGCAAATATTGACGTGCAAGATCAGAGATATGACGAATATCCGCTAGACCATTCTCATCGGCAACCAACGCCGATTTTGGTTCGAAACGCACATCTCCTTGAGAGAGGTGTGGGTCTTTTTCGTCGATGTACGGTGGGTTGGAGACAATTAAAGCAAACTTTGTTCCGCTGGCAATAGGTTCGAACCAACTACCTTGATCAAACGTCACATTTTTGATGTTTAATTGCGACGCATTGTGCTCAGCCAGCTCTTTCGCCTCTTGCTTAAGATCGATGCCCATCACTTGGCGATTTGGCATCTCAGACGCCAATGCTAAAGCTATCGCGCCAGTTCCTGTGCCAAGGTCTAAGATCGGTCCCGTTTGTCCGAAAGTCTTATCTAATGCGACTTCAACCAAACGTTCAGTATCTGGTCTTGGGATCAATGTGGATGGCGAGACTTTAAGAGGTAACGACCAAAACTCACGTTCACCAATGATGTAAGCCACCGGCTCACCAGCGATGCGTCGTGCCAATAGTGCATCAAACTGAGCTTGTTGCTCGGTTTCTAATGCTCTTTCTGGCCAGGTCAGTAGGTAGGTTCTTGGTTTGCCAAGGACATGGCAAAGAAGGACAGCTGCATCGAGAGAAGGCGACTCTTTGCCGCCTTCTGTCAGAATTGCCGTCGCACTTTTCAGTGCTTGCTCAATAGATTGAACTTGGCTCATCGATTAGCCGTTCTCAGCTAGCGCCGCTAGTTGATCTGCTTGGTGTTCTTGAACTACTGGATCGATCAGGCTTTGTAGATCACCTTCCATCACTTCGTTCAAACGGTAGATGGTTAGGTTGATACGGTGATCAGAAACACGACCTTGTGGGTAGTTGTAAGTACGGATGCGGTCACTACGGTCACCAGAACCTAGTAGGTTACGACGTGTGTCAGACACTTCTGCCGCACGACGCTCTTGCTCCGCTTGAACGATACGAGCAGCAAGTACTGCCATCGCTTTCGCTTTGTTCTTGTGTTGTGAACGCTCGTCCTGACACTCTACGACTGTACCAGTTGGTAAGTGAGTAATACGGATTGCAGAGTCCGTGGTGTTAACGTGCTGACCACCCGCGCCAGATGCACGGAAGGTATCGATTTTCAGGTCTGCAGCTTTGATTTCTGGCAGATCCGCTTCTGGGATTTCCGCCATAACCGCTACGGTACACGCAGAAGTATGAACACGACCTTGAGATTCTGTAGCAGGAACACGTTGTACACGGTGACCGCCTGACTCAAACTTCAATACGCCGTATGCACCGTCGCCGCTCACTTTCGCGATCATCTCTTTGTAACCGCCGTGTTCTGCTTCGTTAGAAGACATCACTTCGATGCGCCAACCACGCTTCTCTGCGTATTTGCTGTACATGCGGAACAAGTCACCCGCGAAGATGCCTGCTTCATCACCGCCTGCACCAGCACGGATTTCAAGGAAACAGTTACGGTCATCGTTTGGATCTTTTGGAAGAAGAAGAATTTGTAGCTCATCAGTCAGACGCTCGATCGCATCTTTTGCTTCTTTGATTTCTTCCTGCGCCATTTCACGCATTTCTTCGTCGTCTTCGTTAGCCATATCTTCAGCAGCGATGAGATCATCTTGCGCTTGTTGATACGCTTGGAAGCAATTAGTAACTTCTTCTAGCTGAGAGTACTCTTTTGATAGAGCGCGGAATTTATCCTGATTTCCAATAACATCAGGATCACCAAGAAGATGTTGAACTTCTTCGTAACGTTCTACTAGCGTTTCTAGCTTAGTCAGAATAGAGGCTTTCATAGTGTCGTTTTCTTAATAAAAAGCGTGAGTTACAGATCATCCAAACCAAGGGTCTGGCGGATAACCGTTAATTTTGCTGGTTCGCCCTGCTCGGCCGCACTTTGCAGCGCACGAGTTGGAGCGTGAATCAGTTTGTTGGTGAGTTTATTACTAAGCTCGCGCAGTACTTTCTCTGGGTCTGCGCCCGTTGCCAATGATTGTAGGCTCTTACTTAGCAAATCTTCACGAATTTCGTTGGCCGATTTACGATAATCACGAATACTGTCCACCGCTTGGAGTGAACGTAGCCACGTCATAAATGCCGCGCTTTCTTCGCTTACGATCGCTTCTGCTTGAATCGCTTCTACTTTACGTTGTTCAATGTTGCTATCGATGATCGACTGCAAGTCATCCACCGAATACAAGTAAGCATCATTCAATTCACTGACCTGCGCTTCCACATCACGTGGTACCGCAATATCCACCAAGAGCATCGGCTGGTGACGACGTTTCTTCAACGCAGTCTCAACCATCCCCTTACCAATAATAGGCAGTGGGCTCGCCGTTGAGCTAATCACGATGTCCGCTCTTGATAAATGGTCCGGAATTTCATTCAAGCTGATCACTTCTGCCCCAAATTGCTCCGCTAACACAAGAGCACGCTCTCGAGTACGGTTTGCAACAATCATCTTAGTACAGCCGTTCGACGCCAAGTGCTTCGCCACCAATTCGATGGTTTCACCTGCGCCAACCAACAATACTGTTGAGTCAGACAGTGATTCAAAGATGTGTTTCGCCAGTGTACATGCAGCATAAGCTACCGACACCGCGTTACCACCAATATCAGTTTCTGTTCGAACACGTTTTGCGACTGAGAAAGTCTTTTGGAACAACTTATCAATCGACGCATCCACCGCCTGATGATCTCGGGAATCAGAAAACGCTTGTTTTACCTGACCCAAAATCTGAGGCTCACCTAGTACCAGTGAATCAAGGCCGCAAGAAACACGCATCAAGTGCTTAATCGCCGCTTGCTCTTCATGGACATAAAGGCTGGGCATCAAGTCTTCTTGATTAACTTGATGGAACTGGGCTAGCCAGTCGATAAGCTTATTTCGCGCTCCTTGCTTCACGTCGCAGTACACTTCGGTGCGGTTACAGGTAGAAACAATCACACTGCCATTTACGGCTTCATGGTCTCTGAGTTGCTCAAGTGCTGGGCCCAATTTATCGGGTCCGAACGCCACTTTCTCTCGCAAGTCAACAGACGCTGTATTGTGATTGATTCCAATAGCAAGCAAGGACATCTAACGTGGTATCTCTGAGATCGGTTATAAAATAGGTTCAGAATTTTACTGTAAGCACGCATTTATTGAAAGGGTAAGCCGGATTTGTTTTCCTTCGCTCGGCTTTTCAATGCTATAGTTGTGAGCGATTACCGATGAAACTGATTAATAAGCCATCAAACATGACCTTACGCTCCTTTCTCATCTTGCTCTTATCGAGCCTAGTACTCGCGGGTTGTAGTTCTGTTCCTGAAAGTGTCACCAGCGTAGAGTGGCAAGCGCACGAACAGCGACTGGAAACCATTGATAACTTTCAAGCTACAGGCAAACTTGGCTACATTGGCCCTGATCAAAGACAAAGCCTGAACTTTTTCTGGAAGCACTCTTCCGCCTTAAGCCAATTGCGCTTAACCACTCTGCTTGGTCAAACCGCATTAAAGCTCACGATTACCCCGCAAGGCGCGACTGTCGAAACGTACGATGACCAAGTGCTCTCTGCTCGTGATGCTAACCAACTCATTTTCCGTTTGACCGGTTTGATGATGCCAGTCGACCACATGCCAGATTGGCTACTCGGCTTGCCAACCGATGCAGACTCTTTCCAACTTTCACCAACCAATACATTACAAGCCCTCGATAAACAGATCGGCCCGAATGATTGGAACATCGCGTATCAACGCTATGGTGACATTGAATGGCATCAACAGACATTGCCTCTACCAAGCAAGTTAAAGCTGAGCACAGCAGACGTAAAAATTAATTTAGTGATCACAAAATGGAACATCACCCAATGATCGATATTTCAACCCGCTGGCCATCTCCTGCGAAATTGAATCTCTTTCTTTATATCAATGGCCGAACTGAAAACGGCTACCACGAGCTACAAACACTATTCCAATTCGTCGATCACGGCGATGAACTCACCATTCAAGCGAACGACTCTGGTGAGATCACCATTTCACCTGAGATTGAAGGTGTTCCTCTAAAAGATAACTTGATCTGGAAAGCTGCCACGGCGTTGCAACGCTACGCAAATTGCTCATACGGTGCCCATATTGATCTTCATAAGATCTTACCGATGGGCGGTGGCATTGGTGGCGGTTCTTCAAATGCGGCAACAGCGCTGGTTGCACTGAACTACCTATGGCAAACCCACTTAAGTGATGATGAATTAGCCGAAATCGGCCTTGCGCTTGGTGCTGATGTACCCGTTTTTGTTCGCGGCTTTGCGGCATTTGCGGAAGGTGTTGGCGAGAAACTTTCTCCGGCTCATCCAGATGAGAAATGGTATTTGGTTGTTCGCCCAAATGTTTCCATTGCAACCGCCGACATATTCGGTCATCCAGATCTGACCCGAAATACGCCAAAACGCGATTTAGAAACGCTTTTAAACGCGCCAAGCGTAAACGATTGCGAAAAAATTGTACGAATGCTCTACCCAGAGGTTGATAAGCAACTTTCATGGCTGCTACAATACGCGCCGTCAAGATTGACGGGGACAGGATCTTGCGTTTTTGCTGAATTTTCGAGCAAAACCGAAGCGGAAACTATCCTTGCACAACTCTCTGATAAAGTCTCGGCATTTGTCGCTCAAGGGCGCAATGTTTCGCCACTGAAAGAGACTTTGGCTGAATACCAATCAGCCTCACACCGACCTATTTAAAACTGGACGCAAACCCGAGGTTTCCACCGTGCCTGATATGAAGCTATTTGCTGGTAACGCAACACCTGAACTAGCCCAACGTATTGCTGATCGTCTTTACATCTCTCTAGGTGATGCATCTGTTTCTCGCTTTTCTGATGGCGAAGTTGCAGTTCAAATCAACGAGAATGTTCGTGGTAGCGATGTTTTTATCATTCAATCCACTTGTGCACCGACTAACGACAACCTAATGGAACTGGTTGTTATGATTGATGCAATGCGCCGTGCTTCAGCAGGCCGTATCACTGCAGTTATTCCTTACTTCGGCTACGCTCGCCAAGATCGTCGTGTACGTTCTTCTCGTGTGCCAATTACTGCAAAAGTTGTTGCTGATTTCCTATCTAACGTTGGTGTTGACCGCGTTCTGACTATCGACCTACACGCAGAGCAAATCCAAGGCTTCTTCGATGTACCAGTTGATAACATCTTCGGTACGCCAGTACTTCTAGAAGACATGCAATCTCGTGGTCTAGAAAACCCAGTAGTGGTTTCTCCTGACCTAGGTGGCGTTGTTCGTGCTCGTGCAACAGCAAAAGCGCTAGGCGATATCGACATCGCTATCGTTGATAAGCGTCGTCCACGTGCAAACGTTTCTGAAGTAATGAACCTAATCGGTGACGTTGAAGGTCGCGACTGTGTGATCGTTGATGACATGATCGATACAGGTGGCACACTATGTAAAGCAGCTGAAGCGCTAAAAGAACGCGGTGCTAAGCGTGTATTCGCTTACGCAACTCACGCTGTTTTCTCTGGTAACGCTGCAGACAACATCAAGAACTCAGTTCTTGACCAAGTTATCGTAACTGACTCTATCTCTCTATCTAAAGAGATGGCTGCAACTGGCAAAGTAACTACACTAAGCCTATCGCGCATGCTAGCTGAAGCGATTCGTCGTATCAGCAACGAAGAGTCAATCTCTGCAATGTTCAACTAATACGAACATTTCAGTTAGACTGATTTTAAAAGCACCCCTCTTTGGGGTGTTTTTTTATTTGTATCGATAGGCAGAAAATCCCTTGGTCGCCCACTGTGAGAATTCTGTGCTATCATACTGCGCTTTTTGAGATTCCAGAGAGATCCTAACCTTGACTCAACCAATCAAACTTCTTGTTGGTCTTGCTAATCCGGGACCAGAATACGCCAAAACTCGCCACAATGCGGGCGCTTGGGTTGTAGAAGAATTAGCTCGCGTTCACAACGTTACCCTGAAGAACGAACCAAAGTTCTTTGGCCTAACAGGACGCATTTTGGTCAATGGCCAGGATCTCCGTTTGCTAATCCCAACCACCTTCATGAACCTATCTGGCAAGGCGATCGCAGCACTCGCGAAGTTTTACCAAATTAAGCCAGAAGAGATCATGGTTGCTCATGACGAGCTAGACTTACCGCCAGGTGTCGCTAAGTTTAAGAAAGGTGGCGGTCACGGTGGCCATAATGGTCTGCGTGACACCATTAGCAAACTGGGCAATAACAAAGATTTTTATCGTCTTCGTATCGGCATCGGCCATCCGGGACACAAAGATAAAGTGGCAGGTTTTGTACTAGGCAAAGCTCCAGCAAAAGAGCAAGAGCTACTAGACGCCGCAGCTGACGAGTCAGTGCGCTGTCTAGATATCCTAATTAAGGATGGTCTATCAAAAGCACAAAATCGCCTCCACACGTTCAAAGCTGAATAAGGTTACTATCATGGGTTTTAAATGTGGCATCGTTGGTCTTCCTAACGTTGGTAAATCAACTCTGTTTAACGCACTAACTAAAGCGGGTATTGAAGCAGCAAACTTCCCGTTCTGTACCATTGAACCAAACACTGGTGTGGTTCCTGTGCCAGATCTACGTCTAGATGCTCTAGCAAAGATCGTTAACCCACAGAAAGTTCTGCCTACTACAATGGAATTCGTAGACATCGCTGGTCTAGTTGCAGGTGCATCTCGCGGTGAAGGTCTAGGTAACAAATTCCTAGCGAACATCCGTGAAACTGACGCAATCGGCCACGTTGTACGTTGTTTCGAAAACGACAACATCGTTCACGTTGCAGGTAAAGTATCTCCAATCGAAGATATTGAAGTTATCAACCTTGAGCTAGCAATGGCTGACCTTGATTCTTGTGAGCGCGCGATTCAGCGTAACGCTAAGAAAGCAAAAGGCGGCGATAAAGACGCAAAATTCGAACTAACTGTTCTAGAAAAACTGCTTCCTATCCTAACGGAAGGTGGCATGGCGCGTACTGTTGAGCTTACGAAAGAAGAACTAGCAGCAATTGGCTACCTAAACTTCCTGACGCTAAAACCAACTATGTACATCGCTAACGTGAACGAAGATGGTTTTGAAGACAACGCTTACCTAGACGCAGTACGTGAGTTTGCAGCAAAAGAAAACAACGTTGTTGTTCCTGTATGTGCAGCGATCGAATCAGAGATGGCTGAGCTAGAAGACGACGAGCGTGAAGAGTTCCTAGCTGACCTTGGTATCGAAGAACCAGGTCTAAACCGTGTTATCCGCGCGGGTTACGAACTGCTAAACCTACAAACTTACTTCACAGCTGGCGTGAAAGAAGTTCGTGCATGGACAATCCCTGTAGGTGCAACTGCGCCAAAAGCAGCAGCGAAGATCCACACTGACTTTGAAAAAGGCTTCATCCGTGCAGAAGTTGTTGGTTACGACGATTTCATCCAATGCAACGGCGAAAGCGGTGCGAAAGATGCAGGTAAATGGCGTCTAGAAGGTAAAGAATACATCGTTAAAGATGGTGATGTTGTACACTTCCGCTTCAACGTATAATTAAGTGAATGAATTTTAAACACTTCATTTACATAAAAAGCCAGCCATAGTGCTGGCTTTTTTTATACCTTTCATAAACAACAGAAAATAAACTCCCTCGCTCCAAGCCAATTTATTTCCAGTTTTAGATCATAAACGCGCCTCTTTGTTTAAAAAGGAAGCGAACGATGGATTTTGCGGGATTTATTGAAAAAAACTGTTGACGGATCTCACTCAACTTCGCATAATGCGCGCCGTTCCCGACAACAAGGCAACTTAGCGACGAGAACGAAAAATATGGTATTGGCTACGTAGCTCAGCTGGTTAGAGCACATCACTCATAATGATGGGGTCACAGGTTCGAATCCCGTCGTAGCCACCATTCCTAAACATTCTTTTATTAGAATAGTTAGGAATAGATGCGGTCGTGGCGGAATTGGTAGACGCACCAGATTTAGGTTCTGGCGCCGCAAGGTGTGAGAGTTCAAGTCTCTCCGACCGCACCATGTTTTAAGTAGTAGAAATACTACTGCCTGCAGGTCTATCGCCAAGCGGTAAGGCAGCGGCTTTTGATGCCGCCATTCCCTGGTTCGAATCCAGGTAGACCTGCCATTTTTCCAAAGTGAGATTCCTTTAAGAAAAAGGGTTGTCACTTAGAGCGTGAAGGTTTATATTGTCTCGCTCAAAAAGATGGCTACGTAGCTCAGTTGGTTAGAGCACATCACTCATAATGATGGGGTCACAGGTTCGAATCCCGTCGTAGCCACCATTCTTTCTTTAATGAAAGAAAAAATTACAACGATTAGTTTTTACCAATTAACTAATGGTTAATAGATTTCAAGATGCGGTCGTGGCGGAATTGGTAGACGCACCAGATTTAGGTTCTGGCGCCGCAAGGTGTGAGAGTTCAAGTCTCTCCGACCGCACCATCTTGAATCAAAATTAAATAAATATATGCGGTCGTGGCGGAATTGGTAGACGCACCAGATTTAGGTTCTGGCGCCGCAAGGTGTGAGAGTTCAAGTCTCTCCGACCGCACCATATATTTATTGCCTGCAGGTCTATCGCCAAGCGGTAAGGCAGCGGCTTTTGATGCCGCCATTCCCTGGTTCGAATCCAGGTAGACCTGCCACTATCTTAATTATTGAGTTTACTCAGTAGTTATGCGGTCGTGGCGGAATTGGTAGACGCACCAGATTTAGGTTCTGGCGCCGCAAGGTGTGAGAGTTCAAGTCTCTCCGACCGCACCATGATTAAAGTCTCTTTTATTAGAGCAATGTAGGGCTATCGCCAAGCGGTAAGGCAGCGGCTTTTGATGCCGCCATTCCCTGGTTCGAATCCAGGTAGCCCTGCCATTTTTTCCCTTTAAAGGGACGTTATTGAGGTTTTACCAATTCTCTCGATAACAACAATTAAGATGCGGTCGTGGCGGAATTGGTAGACGCACCAGATTTAGGTTCTGGCGCCGCGAGGTGTGAGAGTTCAAGTCTCTCCGACCGCACCATCTTAATTAAAAGAACACATATGTTGTTAAAACATATTGTTGGCTACGTAGCTCAGCTGGTTAGAGCACATCACTCATAATGATGGGGTCACAGGTTCGAATCCCGTCGTAGCCACCATTTATTTTATTGTCTAGGTTTTACCAATTTCCTAGATGATTTAGAAAAGTCGCGGTCGTGGCGGAATTGGTAGACGCACCAGATTTAGGTTCTGGCGCCGCAAGGTGTGAGAGTTCAAGTCTCTCCGACCGCACCATACTTTTCTAATTTGATATGTCTTTTGACTATCGCCCGTAGGTCTATCGCCAAGCGGTAAGGCAGCGGCTTTTGATGCCGCCATTCCCTGGTTCGAATCCAGGTAGACCTGCCATTATTTTCCCTTTAAAGGGACGTTATTGAGGTTTTATCAATTCTCTCGATAACAACAATTAAGATGCGGTCGTGGCGGAATTGGTAGACGCACCAGATTTAGGTTCTGGCGCCGCGAGGTGTGAGAGTTCAAGTCTCTCCGACCGCACCATCTTAATTAAAAACATATTGTTGGCTACGTAGCTCAGCTGGTTAGAGCACATCACTCATAATGATGGGGTCACAGGTTCGAATCCCGTCGTAGCCACCATTTATTCCGATAAATAGTTTATACTTAAGACTATTGATCAGAAGCGTTAAAGCGCGGTCGTGGCGGAATTGGTAGACGCACCAGATTTAGGTTCTGGCGCCGCAAGGTGTGAGAGTTCAAGTCTCTCCGACCGCACCATAACTTTCCTTAAATGGAAAGCACTTAGCTGAAAGACTAAGACCTGTAGGGCTATCGCCAAGCGGTAAGGCAGCGGCTTTTGATGCCGCCATTCCCTGGTTCGAATCCAGGTAGCCCTGCCATTACAAAACGTTGTTAAGGTTATACCAATCACCTTAGTAACTAAAAAACACGATGCGGTCGTGGCGGAATTGGTAGACGCACCAGATTTAGGTTCTGGCGCCGCAAGGTGTGAGAGTTCAAGTCTCTCCGACCGCACCATACTTTCCTTAAGTGGAAAGCACTTAGTTGAAAGACTAAGACCTGTAGGGCTATCGCCAAGCGGTAAGGCAGCGGCTTTTGATGCCGCCATTCCCTGGTTCGAATCCAGGTAGCCCTGCCATTACAAAACGTTGTTAAGGTTATACCAATTACCTTGGTGACTAAAAAATACGATGCGGTCGTGGCGGAATTGGTAGACGCACCAGATTTAGGTTCTGGCGCCGCAAGGTGTGAGAGTTCAAGTCTCTCCGACCGCACCATGATTGAAAAACCCAGCATTAATTTGCTGGGTTTTTTCTTTTTTCCGCTTCTGGACTCGGTAGATCTCTGATTTATCGAATTAAAAAAGCGAGCTCATGGCTCGCTTTTTTTCTATCTATTGCTTTTCTACCTGACGCTTAACGGTATCCAGACTTACATACCCAATGCGTACTTCAATACTTGTGCTTTAATCGGCCCTGAGTTTTCCGCCAACTTTAATGCCGCATTACGAGCGAACTTCAGTGGCCCTAAATCATAACTAAAGCCTTTGTAGAACACATCCATGCCCGTTTGCATTAGCAAGTTATCTGGTCGACGCGCGCGCTCATACTTGGCGAGTAATGCATCATTAAGTTGCTCTTGCTGATCCGTCACTGAAAGCAGGACATCAACATCCTTGAAGCCAAGATTCACGCCTTGCCCAGCAAGTGGATTAATTGTATGAGCAGAATCGCCCACTAACACGCAATGCTTGTTTGAATAACTTTGAGCATGCCGGCGAGTCAATGGGAATGAGCCAAACTGTAAAACGTCGATATCACCCAATTCAGCAGGGAAATGACGTAGGATCTCTTCTTTTAACTGAGGTTTGGTCATCGCGCACAATTGCTTAATGCGTTTTGGCGAGTCATACCACACCAGCGAGCCCTGCCCTACTTCTTTTCCATCTTCAGTTAACGAGCATAGTGGCAAGAACGAGCGTGGACCTGACGGAGTAAATTGCTGCCAAGTGATGTCTTGCTGAGGAAGTTCGGTTTTCACGTTGATCAGCATGCAGTGTTGACGGTAATCCCATGCGGTTACGCCAATACCCGCCAATTGACGAACTTTTGAGTTCGCGCCATCGGCACCAATCACCCAACTCGCTTCAAACTGCTCGCCGCTTTCTAGCGTTACACAATTTACCTCGGCAAATTCGATGTCTTTCAATCGCTCTGGGCACATCACCGTTAAGTTGTCGTATTGTGCGAAAGTTTGCCAAAGGCCTAGTTGGATTAGACGGTTTTCAACAATGTATCCTAACTGCTCCAATGACAGTTCATCAGAGTGAAAACGAGTACGGCACTCTGGGTGTTCCCACGTTTCCAAGCGGCGATAAGGACACACTCGCATGCTCTCAATTGCTGACCATGCACCTAATGAATCAAGTAGCTTCACTGACTGATGAGAAATCGCAGAAACGCGAATATCCAACGCTTGAGAAGCCTCAAACGCCTTTGGCTCTGCGCCTTCTACCACTACAACGCTTCTGCCTTGCTTGGCAAAGCCAACAGCCACCGCTGCCCCGACCATGCCGCCACCGATTACGGCGATGTCATACTTGTTCATTTTTTGCTCTTCATCATATTGATTAATTGGCGTTTTTTAATTGTACGTTCCGTGGCTATTTTTACAAAATTGTTTAACAAAAAACCTTGCTGTATATAGGGCAAAAAACTAGATTTCATCAGGGTTTGCAGAGAATTTGTCAGATCACTAGTCAGGTGCTTTTTAAAGCAGTACAATACGCCGCTTACCGCCGAGATGGCGGCTATAATTTGAGCAATAGCTCTCCGATTTAAGAACAACTGAACGAGCGAAAGTGAGATGAGTAAGAAACTGCTAATTAAAACCTGGGGCTGCCAGATGAACGAATACGATTCATCAAAAATGGCCGACCTGCTTAATGCTGCAAACGGCTATGAGCTGACCGAAGAGCCAGAGGAAGCAGACGTACTTCTACTTAACACCTGTTCGATCCGTGAAAAAGCGCAAGAGAAAGTTTTCCACCAGCTTGGCCGTTGGAAGACACTAAAAGATAAAAAGCCTGGCGTAGTTATCGGCGTAGGTGGTTGTGTAGCAACTCAAGAAGGTGACCACATCCGTCAACGTGCTCCATACGTTGATGTAATTTTTGGTCCACAAACTCTTCACCGTCTTCCAGAGATGATCAAACAATCTCAATCGGATGAAGCACCAGTAATGGACATTTCATTCCCAGAAATCGAAAAGTTCGACCGTCTACCTGAGCCTCGTGCTGAAGGCGCAACGGCATTCGTTTCTATCATGGAAGGCTGTTCTAAGTACTGTACTTACTGTGTAGTACCGTACACTCGTGGTGAAGAAGTAAGCCGTCCAATGGATGACGTACTGTTCGAAATCGCACAGCTAGCAGATCAAGGCGTACGTGAAGTAAACCTACTAGGTCAAAACGTAAACGCGTACCGTGGTCCTATGCACGACGGTGAAATCTGTTCATTTGCAGAACTGCTTCGTTTGGTTGCGTCTATCGATGGTATTGATCGTATCCGCTTTACAACAAGCCACCCATTAGAGTTTACTGATGACATCATCGCAGTTTACGAAGACACACCTGAACTAGTGAGCTTCCTTCACCTACCAGTACAAAGTGGTAGTGACCGAGTGCTGACTATGATGAAACGTCCTCACACTGGGATTGAGTACAAGTCGATCATCCGTAAACTGCGTAAAGCACGTCCTGATATCCAAATCAGTTCTGACTTTATCGTTGGTTTCCCTGGTGAAACAGACAAAGATTTCCAAGACACAATGAAGCTAATCAAAGACGTAGACTTTGACATGAGCTTCAGCTTCATCTTCTCTCCACGTCCAGGTACGCCAGCGGCAGATTACCCTTGTGACCTATCAGAGCAAGTGAAGAAAGAGCGTCTATACGAGCTACAACAAACCGTAAACGCACAAGCAATGCGCTACTCTCGCCTAATGCTAGGCACTGAGCAACGTGTTCTGGTTGAAGGTCCTTCTAAGAAGAACCTAATGGAGCTTCGTGCTCGTACAGAAAACAACCGTGTAGTAAACTTTGAAGGTAGCGCAGACCTAATCGGTCAGTTCGTTGACGTGAAGATTACGGATGTATTTGCTAACTCACTACGTGGTGAGCTAGTACGTACAGAAAAAGACATGGACCTTCGTAGCGTGATTTCACCAACGCAAATGATGGCGAAAACGCGTCGCGAAGATGAGCTAGGTGTAGCTACTTTTACGCCATAAGCTCGTACAAATAGCCATTGAGAGCCTGGTCGTTATCAGGCTCTCGTTAAATGGCATAAAATGAGAGGCAACATTGAGCAATAAAATCGTAACGCTAGAAATCAATCTAGAACCTTCAGACAACCGCCGACTAGCAAGCCTGTGCGGTCCATTCGATGACAACATCAAGCATTTAGAACGTCGTCTAGGCGTTGAAATTAACCACCGTAGCGACCTTTTCACCATTGTCGGTAAACCTCATACCGCAGCAGCTGCGCTGGATATTCTGAAAACCCTTTATGTAGACACCGCTCCTGTCCGCGGCGAAACGCCTGATATCGAACCAGAGCAGATCCATCTGGCGATCAAAGAATCAGGTGTGCTGGAGCAAAATACCGAGTCAAACATCGAACACGGTAAAGAAGTCTTCGTAAAAACGAAGAAAGGCGTGATCAAGCCTCGTACACCAAATCAGGGTCAATACCTGATGAACATGGTGACGCACGATATCACTTTCGGTATCGGTCCTGCAGGTACAGGTAAAACTTACCTAGCGGTTGCAGCAGCCGTTGACGCACTAGAGCGCCAAGAGATCCGTCGTATTCTACTTACTCGTCCTGCGGTTGAAGCGGGTGAGAAACTGGGCTTCCTACCTGGTGATTTGAGCCAGAAAGTCGACCCTTACCTACGTCCTCTGTACGATGCCCTATTTGAAATGCTGGGCTTTGAGCGCGTAGAAAAGCTGATTGAACGTAACGTGATTGAGGTAGCACCTCTTGCTTACATGCGTGGTCGTACTCTAAACGACGCCTTCATCATTCTTGATGAGAGCCAAAACACCACCGTTGAGCAAATGAAGATGTTCCTAACGCGTATCGGCTTCAACTCTCGTGCAGTTATCACCGGTGACGTGACACAGATTGACTTGCCTCGTGGTGCAAAATCGGGTCTTCGTCATGCAATTGAAGTACTGAGCGAAGTTGACGACATCAGCTTTAACTTCTTCCAAGCTGACGACGTAGTGCGCCACCCAGTGGTTGCTCGCATCGTTAACGCTTATGAGAAGTGGGAAGCGCAAGACCAGAAAGAACGTAAAGAGTTTGAAAAACGCCGTCGTGAAGAACGTGATGCCAAACTGCTAGAAGCAGCAAAAGCAGAACTGAGCGCACAAGTCGCGGCGACTAAGGAATAACCATGGCAATTGAACTTGATTTGCAACTGGCAGTCGAAAATGAAGAAGGCTTACCTTCTGAGCAAGATTTCCAATTGTGGCTAGATAAGACTATTCCTCTTTTCCAACCACAAGCGGAACTGACGATTCGTATTGTCGACGAGCAAGAAAGTCACGAGCTAAACCACGAATACCGTGGTAAAGATAAGCCGACTAATGTGCTGTCTTTCCCATTCGAAGTACCACCAGGTATGGAGATGGATCTACTGGGCGATTTGATTATCTGTCGCCAAGTCGTTGAAAAAGAGGCAGTAGAGCAGAACAAGCCTCTACTAGCACATTGGGCGCATATGGTTGTACATGGCAGCTTGCATCTGCTAGGTTATGACCATATCGAGGATGATGAAGCTGAAGAGATGGAATCCCTCGAGACAGAAATCATGCAAGGTATGGGTTACGAAGACCCGTATATTGCTGAAAAAGAGTAACTTTGGTTGCTCGACAGGGAAAGGCGAACCACCCAGATAACCATCTCGTGCTCGTCTTTCTATGTGAGCTATCACACATCTGATAGCGTTACTTAATTGAGAAACAATGAACGAAGATAATTCTCCCTCTTCTAATGAAGGCAAGAAAGAAAAGGCAGAAGGTCCGAGTAGAAAGTCCTTCTTTGAACGTCTAGGTCAACTATTTCAAGGCGAACCAAAAGACCGCCAAGAGCTTGTAGATGTAATCCGCGACTCTGAAATTAATGACCTGATTGACCACGACACCCGCGACATGCTTGAAGGTGTTATGGAAATCTCCGAAATGCGCGTGCGTGACATCATGATCCCGCGCTCGCAAATGGTTACCGTTGAGCGCACAGACGATCTTGATACTTTGATCGCGCTAATTACTGATGCTCAACACTCTCGCTACCCTGTGATCAGCGAAGATAAAGACCATGTGGAAGGCATTCTACTAGCGAAGGACTTACTCAAATACTTGGGCTCAGGCAGTAACCCATTTGATATCGAAGAAGTAATTCGACAAGCAGTGGTTGTACCGGAAAGTAAACGTGTCGACCGTCTGTTAAAAGAGTTCCGTGAAGAACGTTATCACATGGCGATTGTTGTCGATGAATTCGGTGGCGTTTCTGGTCTTGTGACTATCGAAGATATCCTTGAAGAAATCGTAGGGGATATTGAAGATGAGTTCGATGACGATGAAGAAACCGATATCCGTAAGCTAAGCAAACACACGTTTGCTGTCAGAGCTCTGACAACCATTGAAGAGTTTAATGAGACATTCGGTACCAACTTCAGCGATGAAGAAGTGGATACCGTTGGCGGCATGGTAATGACTGCTTTTGGTCACCTACCATCGCGTGGCGAAGTCGTAGAAATTGATGCATACAGCTTCAAAGTAACGGCTGCCGACAACCGTCGTGTCATTCAACTACAAGTGACGATTCCAGACGAAGAAACGCTGGTTGAAGCCACTCAAGAGTAACGCGATACCCTAACAACGGGAATATCAGAAAAATATAATGATGAATGTACTCTTTCATCGCCTCAAGCGGCCCTTAGTGGCCGCTTTTGTTGGCGCCTCCACTACCCTAGCATTTGCCCCTTACCAGTTATGGCCAATCGCCATACTCAGCCCTGCTATCCTACTTATTCTTCTTGCAAACCAGTCACCTAAGCGCGCGCTGTGGATCGGTTATGCATGGGGTTTAGGACAATTCGCTACGGGTGTAAGTTGGGTTTACGTCAGCATTGCTGGCTTTGGCGGTATGCCGCTGATTGCAAACGTCTTCCTAATGGGCCTACTGATCGCTTACCTGTCGGTTTATACCGGCCTGTTCGCTTGGCTCAGCAATAAGTTCTTCCCTGAGTTCACGATAAGCAAAGCCCTTCTAGCAGCTCCCGCGTTATGGCTCGTTACTGATTGGCTGCGTGGCTGGGTGATGACAGGATTCCCTTGGCTATGGCTTGGCTACAGCCAAATCGACGCGCCTTTCGCAAGCTTCGCACCTATTGGTGGTGTAGAGCTTCTAACGTTATTTATAATGATCAGCGCCGGTGCGCTCGCTTACGCTTGGGTTCACAAACAGTGGTTGATGATCGTCATCCCTGTGGTGCTATTAAGTGCGGGCTTTGGTATTCGCCAATACGACTGGGTAACCCCTCGTGTTGAAGACACCACCAAAGTGGCTCTGATCCAAGGCAACGTTGACCAAAATCTAAAATGGTTACCGAGCCAACGTTGGCCAACCATCATGAAGTACGCAGACCTGACTCGTGAAAACTGGGATGCGGACATCATTGTATGGCCAGAGGCTGCCATTCCTGCGTTTGAAATCGAAGTACCATCTTTCCTAAGAAACATTGATGCTGCCGCGAAGATGAACAACAGCGCCATCATTACCGGTGTCGTGAACCAAGGTGAAGACGGCCAGTTCTACAACAGTATTCTATCGCTGGGTGTGAATCCATACGGCGACTACAGCTTTGATATGGATAAGCGCTACCACAAACACCACCTATTACCATTTGGTGAGTTTGTTCCGTTTGAAGATGTACTGCGTCCACTAGCACCATTCTTCAACTTACCGATGTCATCGTTCAGTCGTGGTGACTTTGTTCAGCCAAATATCGTGGCGAACGGTAAGCATATGGACCCAGCACTGTGCTACGAGATCATCTTCAGCGAACAAGTACGCCAAAACGTCACTGACGATACTGATTTCATCCTAACGCTGTCCAACGACGCGTGGTTTGGTCATTCGATTGGTCCATTGCAACACATGGAAATCGCGCGTATGCGTGCCCTTGAGCTTGGTAAGCCACTTATTCGCTCTACCAACAATGGCGTAACCGCAGTAACAGACCACAAAGGCAAGGTGATTGAACAGATCCCTCAGTTTGAAACTGCCGTACTTCGTGCAGAACTTGTTCCAACTGATGGACAAACACCATACCGTGTTGTCGGCACTTGGCCGCTGTACATTTGGTCGGCGCTGAGTTTGCTGCTTGCTTGGTGGTTACCAAGAAAGAAAAAGTCATAAACGCAAAAAAGAGGCTCTAGGGCCTCTTTTTTATTCTTTCGACTACAAATGTTATGGCTTGAGTGACTGACGGCTAAATCCTGTGTGGTTGCACTTGATACATGGAATGATCACAGTTGGGTGGTTATATGTCGTCTTGTGACCACACTCGTCACAGACTAAAGTACCAAGGCCAATCACCTCACCCGCTTCATAAAGCCCTTGATGTTCCAAATCATCAAATAGCTCGACCCATTCCACTTTGGTACGGTCGGTAATATCGAGCAGACCTTGCCAAATTGAATCAGCAATCGTGAGATAGAAAGGCCCACTCTTACCTTCTTCATAGTTGTCGGAGAACTCTTTTAAATCGGCTTTTACATAAGCGGATATCAGTGAGAGCTCGTCTTTGGTCATGTCGTTGGCAGCATCCACCACTTTGCCCGACGTTTCGAATACTTTGTTAACTTCATCCGGACTGTGCTTCAAGGTTTCAATCACATCCTCGAGCATTTCCTCATAACCTGCTTTACGTTTAGGCATAACTGACCTCCATCTTTCCACTACCAAGCGTCACTTCAAGGCGCATGGGTATAGATTGGCTATTGTTGTGATCCCTAGCTTTAGGTATTCTATGACGATCTATTTAAGTCTGTTCTAACCGAACTCACAAATTCCAAGATAACCGGATACCATCGATGCAAGAACAATACAATCCACAAGACCTTGAACAGAAAGTTCAAAAGCACTGGGATGACAACAAGACCTTTGTTGTAAGTGAAGACCCAAACAAAGAAAAATTCTACTGTCTATCCATGTTCCCATACCCAAGTGGCCGACTGCACATGGGTCACGTGCGCAACTACACCATCGGTGACGTAGTATCTCGTTTCCAACGCCTACAAGGCAAAAACGTAATGCAACCAATCGGTTGGGATGCGTTTGGTCTACCTGCAGAAAATGCAGCGGTTAAAAACAACACCGCGCCTGCACCTTGGACTTACGAAAACATCGAATACATGAAGAACCAACTTAAGCTTCTTGGCTTTGGTTACGATTGGAACCGTGAATTCGCAACATGTACACCTGAGTACTACCGTTGGGAACAAGAGTTCTTCACTAAGCTTTACGAGAAAGGTCTGGTTTACAAAAAGACTTCTTCTGTTAACTGGTGTCCAAACGACCAAACTGTTCTTGCAAACGAGCAGGTTGAAGACGGCTGCTGCTGGCGTTGTGACACTCCAGTAGAGCAAAAAGAAATTCCTCAGTGGTTCATCAAGATCACAGAATACGCTCAAGAGCTGCTAGACGATCTAGACAAACTTGAAGGTTGGCCAGAAATGGTTAAAACCATGCAGCGCAACTGGATCGGTCGTTCTGAAGGTGTTGAGCTTAAGTTTGAAGTTAAGGGTCAACAAGACCTAGAAGTTTACACAACACGACCAGACACACTAATGGGTGTGACTTACGTTGGTATCGCAGCAGGCCACCCTCTAGCGGCTATCGCAGCAGAGAACAACCCAGAACTGGCAGCGTTCATCGAAGAGTGTAAGAACACTAAAGTAGCAGAAGCTGAATTGGCGACAATGGAGAAGAAAGGTATGGCAACAGGCCTTACTGCTATTCACCCATTGAACGGCCGTGAAGTTCCTGTTTACGTAGCAAACTTCGTATTGATGGACTACGGTACAGGCGCTGTAATGGCAGTACCTGCGCACGACCAACGTGACTTCGAATTCGCAACTAAGTACGGTCTAGATATCGTGCCTGTTATCAAGCCAGTTGATGGCAGCGAGCTAGACGTTTCTGAAGCAGCATACACAGAGAAAGGTGTACTGTTCGATTCAGGTGAATTTGACGGCCTAGAATTCCAAGCAGCATTCGATGCAATCGCAGCGAAGCTAGAAGCAGAAGGCAAAGGCACTAAGACAGTTAACTTCCGTCTACGTGACTGGGGTGTATCTCGTCAACGTTACTGGGGTGCGCCAATCCCTATGGTAACGACTGAAGACGGTGAAGTTCACCCAGTACCAGCTGACCAACTACCAGTCATTCTTCCAGAAGACGTGGTAATGGACGGCGTAACAAGCCCAATCAAAGCAGACAAAGAGTGGGCGAAGACAACCTTCAACGGCGAACCTGCTCTACGTGAGACAGATACGTTCGATACGTTCATGGAATCGTCTTGGTACTACGCACGTTACTGTTCACCACAAGCTGACGACATCCTAGATCCAGAAAAAGCAAACTACTGGCTACCAGTAGATCAGTACATCGGTGGTATCGAGCACGCTTGTATGCACCTATTGTACTCTCGCTTCTTCCACAAACTGCTACGTGATGCGGGCTACGTAACGTCTGACGAACCGTTCAAGCAACTACTGTGTCAAGGCATGGTACTAGCAGACGCGTTCTACTTTGAGAACGAGAAAGGTGGTAAAGAGTGGGTTGCTCCAACTGACGTTAAAGTTGAGCGTGACGGTAAAGGTCGCATCACTTCTGCTACGGACAACGAAGGTCGCAACGTTGAACACTCAGGCATGATCAAGATGTCTAAGTCGAAGAATAACGGTATCGATCCACAAGAGATGGTAGACAAGTACGGTGCTGACACAGTACGTCTATTCATGATGTTTGCTTCACCAGCAGACATGACACTTGAGTGGCAAGAGTCTGGCGTAGAAGGTGCTAACCGCTTCCTGAAACGTGTTTGGAAGCTGGTTCGCACTCACGCTTCAAAAGGCGCTGCTGAGTCTGTTGATACAGCTGCACTTTCTGGTGACCAAAAAGCGCTACGTCGCGACGTTCATAAGACTATCGCAAAAGTGACTGACGATATCGCTCGTCGTCAAACATTCAACACTGCGATTGCCGCTATCATGGAACTGATGAACAAGCTTGCGAAAGCGCCTCAAGAGTCAGCACAAGATCGTGCGATCCTTGATGAAGCACTTAAAGCCGTAGTTGCAATGCTTTACCCAATCACTCCGCACATCTCATACGAGCTATGGACTGCGCTAGGTGAATCAGACATCGATAACGCAGTTTGGCCAACGTTTGACGAGAAAGCACTGGTTGAAGACGAGAAGACTATCGTTGTAATGATCAACGGTAAGCTACGTGCGAAACTAATTGTTGCTGCTGACGCTTCAGAAGAGCAAGTTCGTGAGCTTGGTCTAAACGATGAGAACGCGAAGAAGTTCCTAGATGGCCTAACTATCCGTAAAGTCATTTACGTACCAGGTAAACTATTGAACATCGTTGCAAACTAGCCGATCGCTATTAACGAAACGCAGCTTGCAAAAACTCAACGCCGAGCGAACTTATTCGTTCGGCATGAGTCTTTTTAACAGGGTGAGTCATCACCCTGTTTATTTACCTCAAACCATTCACGTCGAGTGGTTTAAGGTAAATAACCTCTTCAATTTAGGATGAATACAATCAATGCGCTTTTTCTCTTTGATTAAACTACCAGTGGTATTGGTATTAGCGGGGCTTCTTTCTGCCTGTGGTTTTCACCTTCGTGGTGAGTACTCCGTTCCGGAAGAACTGCACACAATGTCTTTCACGAGCTACGACGAATACAGCCCACTTACGCGCTACATCCGCGATCAACTTGAATTGAATAAAGTCGACTTGGTTCAACCATCTTCGAACACACCAAACCTGCATCTCATTGAAGCAACCATCGACGAGCGCACGCTATCTCTGTACCAAAACAGCCGTGCGGCAGAAAAAGAACTGACTTACGTAGTGAAATACCGCGTGACTATTCCAGGCTTCGGCGCAAAAGACTTTACGACAACGGTAAACCGTAACTACCTAGACAACCCGCTAACTGCACTAGCAAAATCGGTAGAACGTGACGTTATCGAAGACGAAATGCGTCAACAAGCGGCGAGCCAAATGATGCGCCAGCTTGGTCGTGTTCGAGCGGAATACGAACAAGGCCACATTACTCCAGAAGCGACAAACGCTAACTCTACGAACACAAACTCTTAATCAGAATGCGAATTTTTGCCGACAAGCTGGCTGACCATCTAGCGAAACACATTAAGCAGGTTTACCTGATCTTTGGTAATGAACCTCTGTTGATTCAAGAAAGCCGTCAAACGATCCAAAACATGGCTCGTCAACAAGGCTTTGAAGAAAGACATCGTTTTGCTGTCGATGTCAGCTTAGATTGGAATCAAGTGTACGACTGCTTCCAAGCGCTAAGCCTATTCTCTAGCCGTCAGCTCATTGAACTGGAGCTGCCAGAGGCAGGAGTTAACGCAGCGATCAGTAAAGAGCTGGTCAACCTATGCGAAATGCTGCACGACGACATCATGCTTGTGGTTGTGGGTAGCAAGCTGACCAAAGCGCAAGAGAATGCAAAGTGGTTTAAAGCTCTGAGCGGCAAAGGCGATTGGGTAAGCTGCTTAACGCCGGATTTACAGCGTCTACCAATGTTCGTGCAAGCACGATGCCGAGCTTTAGGGCTAAACGCTGATCAACAATCACTGCAAATGTTGGCACAGTGGCACGAAGGTAATTTGTTCGCGCTATCGCAAAGTTTAGAGAAACTTGCTCTACTCTATCCTGATGGTGAACTGACCGTTGTACGCTTAGAAGAGGCTCTGAGCCGCCATAACCACTTTACAACGTTCCACTGGATTGATGCTCTACTTGCTGGCAAAGGCAACCGTGCCCAACGCATTCTGCGCCAACTGGAAGCAGAAGGCGTAGAAACCGTTATTCTGATCCGTAGCATCCAAAAAGAGTTCAACCAACTACTGAATATGCACCACGACTTGACCCAAATGGGCATGAGTCAGGTGTTTGAAAAGCATCGAGTGTGGCAAAACAAACGTCCACTCTACAATGCTGCGCTGACTCGTCTGTCAGCCTCACGAATATGTGCACTTTTATCTCTTTTGGCGCACGCCGAGATAAAAGCCAAAACCCAATATGATGAATCTGTGTGGCCAACGATCCACCAGTTGAGCTTAGAAACCTGCTCTCCTGATATTAAGCTGGCAATTTAAAATTCAAAGCGTGATATAGTGCGCGACCAGTTTTGATAACCATTATTCAAAACGCCCACAGACAGAAAAGAAAATACCGAGGAAAACCGAGTGCTTCGCGAAGAACTTAAAGACTTTTTAGCCGATAAAGCCGACGACATGAAAGCGGAAGAGATTGTTATTCTAGATGTAGAAGGCAAATCAAGCGTGACAGATTACATGATCATTTGTACTGGTACGTCTAAGCGTCACGTTTCATCTATCGCTGATCACGTCGCATCTGAAGTGAAGAAAGCAGGTCTAGAGCCGCTAGGTATGGAAGGCGAAAATGAAGGCGAATGGGTTGTCCTAGATATGGGTGACGCAATGCTTCACGTGATGCAAGAAGAGCACCGCGAGCTATACCAACTAGAAAAACTCTGGGGTTAATCGTTTGAAAATTCAACTAATTGCCGTCGGCACAAAAATGCCAAAATGGGTCGAAGAAGGTTTTCAAGAATACCGTCGTCGTTTCCCACATGATATGCCACTTGAGTTGGTTGAAATCCCTGCGGGCAAACGCGGCAAAAACGCAGACATCGCGCGTATCTTGCAAAAAGAAGGCGAAGCGATGTTGGCAGCCGTGCCGAAAGGTGCGCGTATTGTCACCTTAGATATCCCGGGCAAAAAGTGGGACACCCCGCAACTGGCAGAGCAATTGGAAGCGTGGAAACTCGATGGACGTGACGTATCGATTCTGATCGGTGGCCCTGAAGGTTTAGCTCCAGCATGTAAAGCCGCTGCAGACCAAAGTTGGTCACTGTCAGCCCTGACGCTACCGCACCCACTTGTGCGTATCGTGATGGCGGAAAGTTTATACCGAGCGTGGAGCATTACTGCTAACCACCCTTACCACCGCGAATAATCGCTACTAAGCTGTAGAGACAAGCGTTAATGATTCGTAAACGCCGCAGTCAAATTCGAGATTACCAAGCAGAAGCGCGCCTATTTTCTAGTCGCGCTATTTTTGCTTTTCTGGGTATCGTCATTTTGATGGGCTTGCTGGTCGCCAACATGTACAACATTCAGGTGAACCAGTTCCAAGACTACCAAACCCGTTCTAACGACAACCGCATCAAAGTGGTGCCAATTGCACCTAACCGTGGTCTTATCTATGACCGCAACGGTATTTTGCTCGCTGAAAACCGCCCTGTCTTCAACCTGGAACTGACTCCAGAAAAAATCAAAGACATTGACGGTACGATCAAAGAGCTACAAACCATCCTTGAGATCACGCCAGAACAGGTCGAGCGTTTTCATCGTGAGCGCAAGCGTACTCGCCGCTTCAAATCGGTACCATTACTGACTCAATTAGATGAAAGCCAAGTGGCTATCTTCTCGGTAAATCAATACCGATTCCCAGGTGTGGAAATCAGCGCAACACTGAAACGCTATTATCCATTCAGTGAAGTTCTTACCCACGTTATCGGCTACGTATCGCGCATTAACGACCGCGATATGCAGCGTCTGATCCGTGAAGAGAAAGATGCCAACTACCAAGCGACTCGTGACATCGGTAAGTTAGGTATTGAAAAGTACTACGAGGATTTATTGCACGGGACTGCGGGCTATCAAGAAGTTGAAGTCAACAGTCGTGGCCGCGTGATCCGCACCTTAAAGTACGTACCACCGATCCCGGGTAAAGACATCGTATTGAACCTTGATATCAACCTACAGCTCTACGTACACCAACTACTTGATGGTCGACGTGGCAGCGCTGTCGTACTTGATCCAAGAGACAACGGCGTACTTGCGATGGTGTCGAGCCCAAGTTACGACCCGAACGCTTTCGTTCACGGTATTTCTGGCAAAGCATACCGCGCCCTACTGAACGATAAGAATCGTCCGTTGGTAAACCGAACGACGCTAGGTATCTATCCACCAGCCTCAACCATCAAGCCATTTATGGCAGTGGCAGCGCTGGAAGAAGGTGTTATCACACCAAAAACAACGCGTAATGACCCGGGTTACTGGCGCATTCCAAATTCAGACACTCGTCCATTCCGTGACTGGTTACGTTGGGGCCATGGACGCGTTGATATCATTAAATCGATTGAAGAGTCCGTAGATACCTTCTTCTACCAAGTGGCTTATGACATGGGCATCGACCGCATCTCGAATTGGATGATGATGTTTGGTTTTGGTGACTACACAGGCATCGATATTTACGAAGAAAGTAAGGCCAACATGCCGACTCGTGAGTGGAAGATGGCTCGTCATAAAACGCCTTGGTACAAGGGTGACACGATTCCGGTTGGTATTGGTCAAGGTTACTGGACAGCAACGCCAATGCAGATTGCCAAAGCAACCTCAGTACTGGTCAACGAAGGCGCTGTGACCGCTCCTCACTTATTGAAAGCCACCATAGATAACGGCGGTGATTTCGAAGAGCAAGAAAATTCAGAATACGTCACCTACCCACCGATTCAAAATGTCCCAGACAAGTACTGGAATATGGCGAAAGAAGGCATGCGTTTAGTAAACCATGGCACGAAAGGCACCGCTCGCCGCTCTTTCTACAACATGGATTATCAAACCGCAGGTAAGTCTGGTACGGCTCAGGTATTTGGCCTTGGCGAAGACGAAGAGTACAACGCAGATGAAGTCGCAGAACACTTACGCGACCACGCCTTGTTCACTGGCTTTGCCCCATTTGAAGACCCCGAAGTTGTGGTATCAGTTGTACTAGAAAACGCCGGTGGTGGCTCTAGTAATGGTGCGCCAGTCGCGAGAAAGATCTTCGACCGAGTGATTATCGGCCCTGAAAAAATAGAACCTGATGAAGAGCAAAACAACGCGAAAGAAGAGGTAACGCAGTAATGAAAATGGATCCCTCTACAGGTAAAAACCGCGCCCTGTTTGAACGCTTCCATATCGACTTGCCGTTATTGCTCGGCATCTTTGCATTGATGGGCTTTGGCCTAGTTATTATGTACAGCGCAAGTGGCCAAAGCTTGGCGATGATGGATCGCCAAGCTATGCGTATGGTGCTGTCTTTGGTTGTGATGATCGTTCTGGCGCAAATCTCGCCCAGAACCTATGAAAGCCTTGCCCCATTGATGTTCGTTGGTGGTGTGGTTCTGCTGTTTGGTGTGCTGTTTTTTGGGGAAGCCTCCAAAGGTGCTCAGCGCTGGCTGAACCTTGGCTTCGTTCGATTCCAACCTTCCGAACTTCTCAAACTCGCGGTGCCATTAATGGTCGCGCGTTACATCGGCCGCCAACCACTTCCGCCGACATTCAAAACACTCATCGTCGCGCTAATTATGGTCTGCTTACCGACCATTCTTATCGCAAAACAGCCTGATTTAGGTACGTCGATTCTGATTGCTGCTTCCGGTATTTTCGTTATTTTCTTGGCAGGTATCAGCTGGAAGATCATTGCGGGCGCTGCAATCGCACTCGGTGGTTTCATTCCTATTCTGTGGTTCTTCTTGATGCGCGAATACCAAAAAGTTCGCGTACGTACTCTGTTTAACCCAGAATCAGATCCGCTTGGTGCGGGCTACCACATTATCCAAAGTAAAATCGCGATTGGCTCTGGTGGTATTTCCGGCAAAGGTTGGTTGCAAGGTACTCAATCACAACTGGAATTCCTTCCAGAGCGACACACTGACTTTATCTTTGCAGTAATTGCAGAAGAATGGGGTATGATTGGATTTCTTTGCCTACTAACCATCTATCTATTTATTATTGGCCGAGGTCTCTACCTCGCGAGCCAAGCGCAAACTGCGTTTGGTCGAATGATGGCAGGCAGTATTGTACTCAGCTTCTTTGTGTATATTTTTGTAAATATCGGCATGGTGAGTGGCATCCTACCTGTAGTAGGCGTACCTTTACCGTTGATCAGCTATGGTGGTACCTCAATGGTGACGCTGATGGCTGGTTTTGGCATTCTAATGTCGATCCATACGCATCGAAAAGCATTCTCTAAGGCAACCTAGACCATGCAAAAACGCGCTTTATATTCCTTAGTCTTCTCTGCTGTGATTTTGGCCGGCTGTTCTTCTACCGACCAAAAAAAGCAAGACGGCCGTTATGAACTTGAATCCGACGTGGCTCCTGACAAACCACTTTCGGTCGAGCACATTGAGGATGCGCATCCTAAATATGAGCCGTACAGCTTAGGCGGTAACAGCGATTACAACCTACGCGGTTCGGATTACAAAATCGTTCGTGATGCGAAAGGCTTTACAGAAAAAGGCCGTGCCTCTTGGTACGGCAAGAAATTCCAAGGCCACTTAACATCGAACGGTGAAATCTACGACATGTATTCGATGACAGCGGCACACAAAACGCTGCCACTGCCAAGCTACGTGAAAGTAACTAATACCGACAATGGCAAATCAACCGTTGTACGTGTTAATGACCGTGGCCCTTTCCACGAAGGTCGCATCATTGATTTGAGCTACGCCGCGGCACATAAGCTAGATGTCGTAAAAACCGGTACTGCGAACGTAGAGATTGAAGTCATCACGGTAGACAAACCAACCGATGAAAAGTCACTCGCTGCGCACCCGAGATATGTCATCCAAGTTGCTTCTTCAAAATATGAAGATCGAGCGCGAACTTTAGGCCAAGAGCTTGGTCAAAAGCTGGATACGGAAACTTTCTTGGAATCAACGAAAGATACGTATCGCTTGTTGTTGGGTCCATATACTGACTATTCCCTGACGCAAGCCACTCTGGATAAAGTAAAGTTGCTCGGCTATTCGTCCGCATTTATTAAAAAACACAAAACTGGCAAATGACCTTGGTGTCATGATTTTCTATGCAGAGCCCCTCTTACATAAGTGGGGATTCTGGTAAGATGTCGACAGTTAACCAAAAAATTTGAATTACCATGAATAAAAATAAGTTTGTGAAATCTATTCTCGTTTCTTCGGTTGCCCTATCTGCAACCATCGCTCAATCTGCTTTTGCTTCACCAGTTGTTGTCCCAGATGCGCCTCAAATCGCAGCTAAAGGCTATGTCCTTATGGATTACAACTCAGGTAAAGTTCTGGCTGAGAAAGAGATGAACACAAAATTGTCTCCTGCTAGTCTGACAAAAATGATGACCAGCTACGTAATTGGCCAAGAGCTAGCGCGTGGTAATATTTCAGAAGACGATGATGTGACCATCAGCAAGAATGCTTGGGCGAAAAACTTCCCTGATTCTTCAAAAATGTTCATCGAAGTAGGCACAACGGTTAAGGTTCACGACCTAAACCGCGGCATCATCATCCAATCGGGTAACGATGCTTGTGTAGCAATGGCAGAACACATTGCTGGCTCAGAAGACGCATTCGTTGATCTAATGAACGCATGGGCAAACACACTAGGCATGAAGAACACGCACTTCGCAAACGTTCACGGTCTAGACAACCCGAACCTATATTCAACGCCTTACGATATGGCGCTACTTGGTAAAGCACTGATCCGTGACGTACCAGACGAGTACCGTATCTACTCAGATAAGAAGTTCACTTACAACGGCATCACTCAGTACAACCGTAACGGTCTACTGTGGGATAAGAGCATGAACGTTGACGGCATCAAAACAGGTCACACGAGCAATGCAGGTTACAGCCTAGTAAGTTCAGCAACAGAAGGTCAGATGCGTCTGGTTGCTGTTGTAATGGGTACAAAAGATGCAAACGCACGTAAATCAGAAAGCAAAAAGCTACTGAGCTACGGTTTCCGCTTCTTCGAAACAGTAGCACCACACAAAGCGGGTGAAACCTTCGTAGAAGAAAAAGTATGGATGGGTAACAAAGACACAGTAGCACTGGGTCTTGACCAAGATACTTACGTGACGCTGCCTCGCGGTGAAGCGAAGAACCTAAAAGCAAGCTTCGTACTTGAAAAAGAGCTAGAAGCCCCAATTAAGAAAGGTGATGTAGTTGGTAAGCTATACTATCAGATTGATGGTGAAGATATTGCTGAGTACCCACTAATGGCACTGGAAACAGTAGACCAAGGCAGCCTATTTAGCCGCATGTGGGACTACATCGTATTGTTGTTTAAGAGCTTCTTCTAACAGTCGCTTCTGACCAACAAACAAGTCTGCAAAGCCGCCAACTAGGGCGGCTTTGTTAATCTTGAGTTCACCCTAATTTGACTGTACTATTTCGCACCGCAACGAATACCAACTGGAGTTACCGATATGCTAACCATCAACTCTGATGCAAAATTGAAAGACCTGCTTGAGTTCCCTTGTTCATTTACATACAAGGTAATGGGTCATGCAAAGCCTGAGCTTCCAGAGCTAGTTCTAGAAGTTATCCAGCGCCATGCTCCAGGTGACTACAGCCCAACAGTAAAACCAAGTGCTAAGGGCAACTACCACTCGGTGTCTATCAACATCACTGCAACGTCTATCGAGCAGGTTGAAACCCTTTACAAAGAACTGGGTGAAATCGACATCGTACGCATGGTTCTATAATTTTTTGATAAATTAAATTTTTTTTGAAAGCAGCTTCGGCTGCTTTCTTTTTATTTATCATATAGATAATGCAAACCAACTCATCTTTCAGTTAAAAATCTGTTACTCAGCTGTAGAGCATCGGGTTCATCCGGTTTATAATCCAAAAACTTTATTTATTAGCGACAGGAATTCCCATGCAACACCAACTTGTTGTGAAACGACTTGGACGCCAAGATTATGAGCCTGTATGGAAGGCGATGCATGAGTTCACTGACCAACGCACAGACGACACGCCTGATGAAGTTTGGTTGGTAGAGCACAACCCAGTATTCACACAGGGTCAGGCGGGTAAAGCCGAGCACCTGATTAATACGGGTGACATTCCTGTTGTTCAAAGCGATCGTGGTGGTCAGGTGACTTATCATGGCCCGGGTCAATTAGTCGCGTACTTCTTGATCAACCTACGTCGCAAGAAATTAGGAGTGCGAGATCTCGTTACGCACATCGAGAACCTCGTTATTAACACTCTTAAGGCATACAATATCGATTCTGCTGCGCGACCTGACGCTCCGGGCGTTTATGTCGACGGTAAAAAAATATGTTCTCTCGGACTTCGCATTCGAAAAGGATGCTCATTCCATGGCCTAGCGTTGAACGTCAATATGGACTTAGGTCCATTTTTACGTATAAACCCATGTGGCTATGAAGGAATGGAGATGGTTCAGGTTAGCCAAGTTGGTGGGCCAGAAGACATCGAAGCCGTGGAAAAACAACTAATACAAGAACTCGTTACTTTGCTTGATTACGAGCAAGTAGAATTCAGCACAGAAGCACCTTCTCAAGGTAACAAAGCATGAGCAAACCAATCCAGATGGAAAAAGGCGTTAAATACCGCGACGCCGACAAGATGGCATTGATTCCCGTAAAGAACATGCCTACAGAGCAGAAAGAAGTGCTACGTAAGCCTGATTGGATGAAAATCAAGCTACCAGCAGACAGCCAACGTATTCAAGACATCAAATCAGCAATGCGTAAGAACAACCTTCACTCAGTATGTGAAGAAGCATCTTGCCCTAACCTAGCTGAATGTTTTAACCACGGTACGGCCACTTTCATGATCCTAGGCGCGATCTGTACCCGCCGCTGTCCATTCTGTGACGTTGCCCATGGTCGTCCGCTTGCTGTTGAAGCTGAAGAGCCGAAGAAACTAGCGAAAACCATCGCAGACATGAAACTGAAGTACGTAGTAATCACTTCTGTTGACCGTGATGATTTGCGTGATGGCGGTGCAGAGCACTTTGCCAACTGTAACCGTGAAATCCGCGAGCTGAACCCGCACATCAAGATTGAAACACTGGTTCCTGACTTCCGTGGTCGTATGGATGTAGCACTTGATCTAATGAAAGACAACCCGCCAGATGTCTTCAACCACAACCTAGAAACAGCACCTCGTCTGTACCGTAAAGCTCGCCCTGGCGCGAACTACAAGTGGTCACTTCAATTGCTGCAAAAATTCAAAGAGCAGCATCCAAATGTACCGACGAAATCAGGTCTAATGATGGGTCTTGGTGAAACCAAAGAAGAGATCGTTGAAGTACTGAAAGACCTTCGTGCACATGGCGTAACTATGTTGACTCTTGGTCAGTACCTAGCGCCAAGCCGTCACCACTTACCAGTAGAACGTTACGTTCCACCTTCAGAGTTTGACGAGCTAAAAGAAATCGCACTAGAGCTTGGCTTCACTCACGCAGCGTGTGGTCCATTTGTTCGTTCTTCTTACCATGCCGATATGCAGGCTCAAGGTATCGAGATCAAATAAGCACTCGCTTGTTTTGAAAAGAAAGGTTGGCTCAGTGCCAACCTTTTTTGTATTTGGTGAGTCTAAACCACTCTCATTCCGATAACGAACCAGCTTCCCAAAACCAATAGCGCGCCATTCCGAAAAGCCTAAGCGATATCAGGAATCAGATTTCAGCGCACTCTAAACAACAGTGACAACAAGAGATTCCCTATCCCGCTCGTCCCTCGCTTGTAGGGAATGACGACGTTGGGCTCCTGAGCAAATCAAAAGTATATTCAGAGCCTAATAACCTCTTTCGTTTTCCACTCAAATACTCTCAAGCGTCCACATATAACAACTTGTCTCTCAGAAACCAAAGCTCGCCATTCCGAAGAGCCTAGGCGATATCAGGAATCTCGTTTAAACACACTCTAAGCTGATATTTCCATACGCTAGAAAAACAAAAAGGCCCTCAAATGAGGACCTTTCATCAATCAAATAATCAAACCGAATCGCAGAAATAGAACGAGTTCGCCTGAGTTATTTTCAAAAAATGTTATGCGTATACTGGTAGACGCTTACAGATTTCTAGAACTTTCTGTTTTGTCGCTTCGATAACTTCTTCGTTGCCGATGTTATCTAGAACGTCACACATCCAGTTTGCTAGCTCTTTCGCGTCATCTTCAGTAAAGCCGCGACGAGTAATTGCTGGCGTACCTACACGGATACCAGACGTTACGAATGGGCTGCGTGGGTCGTTTGGAACAGAGTTCTTGTTTACTGTGATGTTTGCTGCACCTAGCGCTGCATCTGCATCTTTACCAGTGATGTCTTTGTCGATTAGGTCAACTAGGAATAGGTGGTTCTCAGTACCGTTAGAAACGATCTTGTAGCCACGCTCTTGGAATTGACCAACCATTGCTTTCGCGTTTTTCACTACGTTAGCTTGGTAAGCTTTGAATTCAGGTTCCATCGCTTCTTTGAACGCTACTGCTTTTCCAGCGATAACGTGCATTAGAGGACCACCTTGACCGCCAGGGAATACTGCTGAGTTCAGCTTCTTGTACAGCTCTTCACCTTCGTTAGAAAGGATAAGACCGCCACGAGGACCCGCTAGCGTTTTGTGTGTAGTCGTTGTTACTACGTGAGCGTGTGGAACTGGTGTTGGGTACTCGCCTGCAGCGATTAGACCAGCAACGTGTGCCATGTCTACGAATAGGTAAGCGTCAACTTTGTCTGCGATTTCACGCATGCGTTTCCAATCAACGATTTGTGAGTAAGCAGAGAAACCACCGATGATCATCTTAGGCTTGTGCTCAAGCGCTAGCTGTTCCATCTCGTCGTAGTTAATTTGACCTGCTTCGTCGATACCGTAAGGAATAACGTTGTAGTGCTTACCAGAGAAGTTTACTGGTGAACCGTGAGTTAGGTGACCACCGTGCGCTAAGCTCATACCTAGAACTGTGTCGCCTGGGTTTAGAAGCGCCATGTAAACTGCGCTGTTTGCTTGAGAACCTGAGTGAGGCTGTACGTTCGCGTACTCACAGCCGAATAGTTGGCATGCACGATCAATTGCTAGTGCTTCAGCTTTATCTACGTACTCACAACCGCCGTAGTAACGCTTGCCTGGGTAGCCTTCAGCGTATTTGTTCGTTAGCTGAGAACCTTGTGCTTCCATTACACGTGGACTTGTGTAGTTTTCAGAAGCGATAAGTTCAATGTGTTCTTCCTGGCGAAGTGTTTCTTCCTGGATAGCTGCGAACAGTTCCGCATCGTAATCTGCGATGTTCATATCACGCTTAAGCATCTGTATCTCCTGACTCAGATTAGTACTGAAAGTTGCAAAAAAACCGACGAATGACCTAACGCAAACGTTTTCGTCACCGTAATGGCGCGCATTCTACATAATTTGATCTAGGTCATAAAGAGAAATTTACAATTTTTCTCATGCAGTTTTTTCATGATGACAAGTAAGGATTATCATGGCGATGTTGCAATCGTTTAACCAAGATCCACTAACTGTCAAATTTGTGCTTTACACCCTGTAAAACAACAATTACATAGGTTTACCGCAAATTTTACCCTCTAGCTACCGAAAAGATCATCTTTTTACTACTATGCACGCCCTATTTATCATTAACGACTGCATATTAGATGGAAAAACACTCAAGAAAAGAAGACTGGATGGCAATTCTTACAGGTACCTTTTTGGTAGCTCAAGGCGTTTTCTTTCTCCAATCCGCAGACCTCTTAACTGGAGGCACAACAGGATTGGCTCTGCTTATTAGCCAATTTACACCTTTTACGTTTGGTGTGCTTTACTTTTTAGCCAACTGTCCATTTTACTTGCTCGCATGGAAACGCTTTGGCCGTCGTTTTGCGATTAATAGTGCAATTTCTGGCGCTTTGGTTTCTATCTTTGCAGATAATCTGTATTTACTGATTTCACTCGAGTCGATTAACGAGATTTACTGTGCCGTGGCAGGTGGCTTGCTTATGGGCTTGGGTATGCTGATCCTATTTCGTCATCGCTCAAGTTTGGGTGGCTTCAACGTATTGTGCTTATTCATTCAAGATAAGTTCGGTATCTCAGTCGGAAAATCTCAGATGGCGATTGATGCTTGTATCCTATTTGCGTCTTTCTTCTTCGTCACACCTTGGGTTATCGGCCTATCGATTCTTGGTGCATTCGCACTGAACCTAGTGCTTGCGATGAACCACAAACCACATCGCTATTCTGTGAGCTACGGTTCATAACCTTTCTATAATAATTGGAGCGCAATTTATAAGATTTTGCGCTCCAATGCCTATATAATATCTCGCCATTTCCTAATCACTCACGATGGTATGCGCGACTTCCTACAACAAGCCAAACAAACCAACAGTCAGATTGTTATTGGCGAACTGATCTACAACCCAGAGACTCAAACGCTTCACAAGCAAGCGGTCGTTATCGATCTTGAGCCGCGTAGCATCGAGTTATTAGAGCTGTTGCTCACCAGTGTTGGCCACCCGCTGTCTGCAGAAACCATCATAGAGACCATTTGGCAAAGTAAATTCATTTCAAAGAATGTACTTACCAATCGAATCAGTACTCTTCGAGCCTTGCTACAAGAGCACTTGCCAGAGCATGATGCCGCTAAGCTATTGGTGACCTACCCACGTAAAGGCTACTTCCTCAATCCAGCGAACGTTCAACTGCTGCCACCAGCAAAGTCGAGCAAGCGCAAAGCCAAACTCGCCAATGAGGGTGAAGCCCCCTCTTCACGTAAACTTGGGGTTGTTTATGGCTTATGTGCTTTATTCGCGCTGATCAGTATTGGGCTGAGTGTGGCTCTCTGGCAACAACAAGGCATTTCCACTCAGCAAACGCGTAACCAACTGCTGATCCCGAAAGTCGAGCTTCTCCTAAATCGTGTCGATGCGATAGGCACTGCGGCACGTGAGTATCGTACCGTGGTGAAAGCCATTTTGCTCCAACAGCAAGTCGAATACCCTTATACTGATATTGCTAACCAAGATGCTCCGAGCTACTTTCTCGATCCAATCAACGAGACGCCTTATTTCCCCGGCGCCCGCAACATGCAGACCAGTGATTATCAGCTCAATATCGAACTCAAAGACAGCCCGACAGAGGGCATGATAAAAGCGCAGATGAACCTGATTTACCCAGCGACAGGAAAATTAGCGTTTCGAAATCAGTACGTCCTACGTATCGACCACCTGCAATCAGACTTATTCCGCTTACACAGCGACATTGCTCAGTACTTCAATCTACCAGAACCTTCAAAAAGCACTTGGCACTTTACTGACACACACGAAAAGATGTTGCTCGACGAGCAGTTTTCCAACGCACCAATTGAGCACATGGACGAGTTCACTGCTATCACCATCGCTCGTCATCTTGCGTTGTACGAACAAGATAAAACCAAGCTAGAGGAATACCTCACTCAGGCTCAATCGGAATTTGATGTCCTCCCCGACGAGCTGAGTTTGTGGCTTGGTATCTTGCACTACAAGTTAGGTAACCTCGATAAAGCCAAAACGTTACTGACGACACCAGCTGGCGACTCACGAATTCAAAACGCCTTGGTGTACACCTTCGTTTCTCATATCGCTTACAAGCAGAATAAGCTCGACCAATTCCGTCTCAATTACATGGAGTCTTTGGTGGCTCTGCTACGCGTCATGCCTTCTGAAGAATTATTCAGTCGCTTGTCACAACCAGAATCAAAAGAGACCTGCTTACAACCTTGGACGAAACTGCGTGTCAGCATTAAAGAGAAAGAGATTGTGATGCGTTGGAAGGCGCTAATCGAAGAATACTGCACGAATATCGACGCTGAAATTACTCCAGATAAAACAAAGACCTAAATATAAAATTAAGCTTTCATTAAACTCTGTTAGCTTTTGTTTTTTGCCCTTTTTCTGCCACAAAACTTAGCATGGCGACATTCAAATAACGGCTCGATTTATCAGCCTTCTAAAATTAGGAATGTAAACTCATGCTTAAAAAAATGACGCTTATCGCAGCAGCTACGATCGCACTTTACGGCTGTGGTGGCGGCTCTTCTTCTGGCTCTTCAAGCGGCAATAAAGGTCCACAAAACAGCTTTGATTACCCGATTTCAAACTCATCTTTTGCACCAGTATCAACTACAAAATTGCGCTATGACATTGCTTCTGATGAACAGCAAATCGGTACAGTGACGATGGACTTTGAGGCAATGAGCAGTCAAGAGCTTATTGATGCTTTGTCTAACATTCCACAATCGGCACCTGTGATTCAAATCATCCACGATCTGGTTAACAACGGTATCACTCAATTTTATCTGTCTGAGCAAGTTGAAGAGAATGGCGAAGACGATAAGTCGATCTACTTTACCGGCACCGATGGCGCACTACACGAAATTACCGATGCTTACCTTGTTAACCGTATCTCTATCGCAATGCTTATGGATAGCAGCCCTGTGTTTCGCGTGGAAGGTTCGACGGTTAAGGAGAAAGATCCGAACATTGATATTAGCGTAAACACCATCTCTATTGATTTATCGCTGAATGGTGAACAAGTGGCTAACCTTCTGAATGATTTTGAGGATCACGAATGGGTAGAACAGCTGCCGGATAACGCAAATTGCAAAGCTTGGTGGAGCCAACAAATCACTGAGACAGGTGCGCGTAAAACCTTCTCTGTATCTGGTCAATCGATTGAAGCGGCATACCTAACCGAGAAGAACACCTACAACCTAAGATGTGATGGTATGGATTCAATGGAATTTGAAACATCAGCAGAGCGTTGGTTTAACCCTGCACTAGGCTTGATTGAGCAAGTTGAACTGTTGAAAGCCGAACAGACTCAAATCAGTGAAGAGAAAGCAACTCTGAGCAAGATCGAGAAAGCATAAACCACAATCTCATCTCATAAAAAAAAGGCTTTGGGGAGCACTCCAAAGCCTTTTGTTTAGGATCGAGATCCTTAGGGGTATTTTTTATTTGCCTTTAAGATTCAATCAGCAAGATGCGTGTTTCGTAAGGACGCAGAACTTGGTGATTGGAAGCAATCGCGCTGGTAGTATTCTGATAGTTGGAAAGCAGATTCTTGGCTTTGCTCATATCAAAGCGCTCTGGTAACACACACTCCACTTCTTCGCCGTAGTAGTTGTTAATACACAACAGCGTTTGCTTGTCGTTCTGACGAGCGTAAGCAAAAATACGTTTGTGCTCTGGCAGCAAGTCCTCGTAACGACCATCAGTGATCACCGGAACCTGTTTACGCAGTTCAATCAAGCGCTTGTAGAAGTAGAACACCGAGTTCAAATCGGCAATCGCGGCTTCCGCGTTGATCTCAGAATAGTTCTGAGCCACCTCTAGCCACGGCTTACCTTCAGTAAAGCCCGCATGTTTCGCGCTGTTCCATTGCATTGGCGTACGTGAGTTATCACGCGACTTCTGTGCCAAAATCGCCATCATGTCATCGTGAGATACGCCATCGCGATTGACCATAATGTCGTACATGTTCGTGCTTTCAACATCGCGATATTGGCTGATTTCGGTGTAACCCGGGTTGGTCATGCCGATCTCTTCACCTTGATAAACATAAGGCGTGCCTTGCATCATGTGTACCGATGCCGCAAGCATTTTGGCAGATTCAACACGGTATTGTTCGTCGTTACCTAATCGGCTCACAACGCGTGGTTGGTCGTGGTTACACCAAAACAGCGCACCCCACCCTTTGCCATTTAAGCCGGTTTGCCAGTGGTTGAAGATCTGTTTCAGTTGGATGAAATCAAACGGCGCTTTCGTCCATTTATCACCATTCGGGTAATCGACTTTCAGGTGGTGGAAATTGAACACCATCGACAGCTCTTTGCCATCTTGCGCTGAATACTGCTGGCAATGCTCTAGCGTGGTGGAAGACATTTCACCTACCGTCACGCTGCCATATTTTTGGAACACGGCTTCACTGATCTCTTGAAGGTATTCGTGCACACGTGGACCATCCGTGTAGAAACGGCGACCATCACCAATATCGTCACTTGGGAAATCTTGCTGCTTGGAAATCAGGTTGATCACGTCAAGACGGAAACCATCGACACCTTTCTCTGCCCAGAAGCTGATGACTTCTTTCACTTCTTCACGCACTACCGGATTTTCCCAGTTTAGGTCCGCTTGCTCTTTAGCAAAAAGGTGCAAATAGTACTGACCCGTTTTTTCATCCAGCGCCCAAGCGTTGCCACCAAACTTAGATTGCCAGTTGTTTGGCTCTGCACCATCTACCGGATCTTTCCAGATGTAGTAATCACGGTACGGGCTGTTTTTATCACCCAGTGCTGATTGGAACCACTTGTGTTCTGTCGAAGTATGGTTGACCACGATATCCATGATGATTCGAATACCCAGTTGGTGAGCCTCAGCCAACAGGGTATCGAAATCTTGCATGGTGCCGAAATCTGGGTTGATCGCGTAGTAATCGGAAATGTCATAACCGTTGTCGATCATTGGCGATTGATAAACCGGCGTCAGCCAAATCGCATCCACACCAAGGTGTTTTAGATAATCCAGTTTAGAAATGATCCCTTTAATATCGCCCGTGCCTTTACTTCCACTGTCACAAAAGCTTTTTGGGTAAATTTGGTAGATGGTTGCGGTTTTCCACCAGCTCTCATCATGCTTGGTCATTGCCATTTCTAACGCTCACTTACCATTAAACGGAACTTTAAAAATCTTAAAAAATAGAGGAGATAAACGAGGTAGCCAAATAGCCGCCTCGGTTTGAATTACGCGTTAGCGGTTTCTAACTCGCCTTTCATCTGTGCGCGCTTATACAACACAAGCGTCAGCGCTACAGGAACCACAATCGCCACCAACATCGCCAGAGCAAATACGCCCCAGAACTGCGGTTGGATAGACAAGATGCCCGGCAAACCGCCCACACCGATACCGTTCGCCATCACACCTGCGCTGCCACAGATAGCAGCTGCAATCGCACTACCGATCATCGCGCTTAACATTGGGAATTTGTATTTCAAGTTGATGCCGTACATCGCTGGCTCAGTCACACCAAGGTAAGCTGAGATAGCCGCAGGTACTGAGATATCACGCTCGCCATGTTTTTTACTGATGATAATGATGCCAACTACTGCAGACGCTTGAGCAATGTTTGAAAGTGCAATCAGAGGCCAAATTGGCGTACCACCTAGCTCTTGCATCAGTTGAAGGTCAACCGCGTTGGTGGTGTGGTGAATACCGGTAATTACCAATGGCGCGTATAGGAAGCCGAAGATGGTTGAACCAATCATTGCGAAGTCACCTGTCATGGCTGCTTTTGCTGCGAAAGCAACGCCGTCACCCAACATACGACCGAATGGGCCAATAATAGAGTGCGCAAGAATCACAGACACAATGATAGAAACAAACGGCACGACCACTAGGTAAAGATAAGACGGAATGATGCGTTTTAAGTTGGTTTCAATAAACGCCAGTGCCATACCAGCGAGCATTGCCGGAATCACTTGCGCTTGGTAGCCCACTTTCTCGATGGCGAATAGGCCAAAGTCCCATACTTCAGGCACTTGCTTACCAATTAGATAGGCGTTCATTAACTGTGGCGAAACCAGCGTGACACCCAATGTGATACCCAGAATTGGAGTACCGCCGAGTTTTTTCACTGTCGACCAACACACGCCAACCGGTAGGAAGAAGAAGATCGCCTCACCAATCAGCCATAAGAAAGAGTGTACCGTAGCCCAAAACTGGCTGATTTCCGTTAGCGTTTGACCATCAAACATCTTGATGTCGCCAATCACGTTACGGAAGCCAAGAATCAGACCACCGGTGATGATCGCAGGTAGCAGTGGTACAAAGATTTCAGCAAGGTGGGAAATACCACGCTCAACGATGTTCATGTTTTGACGAGCAGCGTTCTTAGATTCATCTTTGCTCGATTCACTTTTGCCGCTTAGCTCGATCAGTACTTTGTAAACTTCATCAACTTCAGTGCCGATGACGACCTGAAATTGACCTGCGTTGGTAAAGCAGCCCTTCACCATAGGCAGTGCATCTAACTGTTTTGTATCGGCTTTGTCAGTGTCATTCAACACGAAACGCAAGCGAGTTAAGCAGTGGCTTACACTGGCAATATTGTCCGATCCCCCGACCAGCTCAATAAGACGCTGTACATCTTGACGCGCAATCTTACTCATAACTTTGTCCACCCTGTATTGGATACATTCAATTCATCGTTTTATTTTTATAATGGGAACATTCCCATTTGATGATTTTAATAGTGCCATTTCGCATTCAAAAACAAAATGGGAACAGTCCCATTAATTGAGAATGATCACAGTATAATTTTAGAGCAGATCATCGAAAGGTGGATTAATGACGGATAGGCTGCTGGGTAAAATGCACCACAGACTCATCACCATTTAATTGATTAATCAGCATGTTAGCAGCCTTTTCACCAGCGTGAGAGTAGCCTGGATCCACACTGAAAACATTAGGGAAGAGGAATGAAAGTAATTCGTTACCACCGACACCGGTAACCACCACATCTTCACGTCCCACTTCTTGCAGACGTTTAATTACACCGAGAGCGATAGTGTCACTGGCACAAGCAATGGCTTGTGTATCGGATTGAAGGACTTGATCCACTAGCTGATAAGCACTTTCGTGGTTGAGCTTGCCAGTTTGAAAGCAAGGTTCGATGCGCTTTTTTTCACACCAAGATTGGTAAGCATTAAGGCGAGCAAGACCCGTAGTACGGTCTTCTGGATCAACACCAATGTAGGCAATACGAGAAATAGATTGTTGTTCGAGATGAGAGAGCGCCATATCGATAACGCCTTGGTTATCGTAGTTGATCGAGGAAACCATTTTCGTGTCCATCGCGATCACGACTATGCGATTGCCCCACTCCGCCAAAGCTTGCTCATCACATCCAGTAAAGCCAAACACAATCACCCCATCGACATTGCGACGCTTAAGCACATCCAAATGCTCATTGGTTTTATCGCGGTCGAATTGGCTCTCCATGATCACCACGTCATACCCTGCTGAGTACAAAGCGTTGAGCATGGTCCCAACAGCGCGGTTTTCTGATGGTGAATCCAAACGAGAGATGATCACGCCGATCACTTTTTGACTGCCACCACGCATCGACTGCGCAGACTTTGATGGGACGTAGCCTGATTCACGAATGATTTGCTCTACCTTCTCACGCGTTTGCGGTTTTACCTTGGGATCATTGGTAAGTACACGACTAACCGTCGATTTGCCCACGCCAGCCAATTTCGCGATATCAAGAATGGTGAGTTTTTTGCTCATAAGTGTTCAGACTAAAAGAAGGAATCAAACAAAAGGGAAGCAGCGGCTTCCCTTATCTCAGTCAGTAATGAAGATTACTTGTTTAGGTACGCAGGCACGTCTGCAATGCTATCTAATACTACCGTTGCAATCGCTTCGCCTTGTTCTGTTACTGGCTTACCAGTGCGAACCAAAATCTTAGTGCCAACGCCTGCTGCTTCTGCTGCCATCATATCTTCGGCTTTGTCGCCGATCATCACAGATTTCTCCATGTCGATCTTCAAGAAGTCACGTGCAGAAATGAACATGCCCGGTTTTGGCTTACGGCACTCACAATCTTGCTTGTACTCACCAATACCATGCTCTGGATGGTGTGGGCAGTAGTAGATGCCGTCAAACTCCACGCCATTATCAGCGAAGTTCCAGTCCATCCACTGAGTCAGAGATAAGAAACGGTCTTCGCTGAATTTACCACGTGCAATGCCAGATTGATTGGTCACAAGCACCAACAGGTAGCCTTTATCTTTCAGCGCTTTTGTCGCTTCAAAGACACCGTCAATGTACTCAAAATCATGTTCGTCATGAACGTAGCCGTGGTCAACGTTGATCACGCCGTCACGATCGATAAAAACAGCAGGTTTTGCCAAAACGTATTTCTCTATTTACTCGGTTTCATCAGATTATTACATACCTTATAAGCACTCACACTATCTAATTGGCGTGAGTGAGCGACAAAACAGTTGATTTGTCGCCCGAGAATCGGTAAATCTTGAATATCCCTCTTTTATATTCCTTTCCGCCAAACATCCTCTGTTTTATTTTCCCAACAGAACATCCATACATTTAGACGTCTAGACGTAAAAATATCTATTGACTTACTACTGCTTAACCCATAGCATCAACTGAGAATTGAGATAGAGTTCAAAATTTACTCCTGTTAAAAGCCGTTTTTAACAGCGAAGTTCCCAGTATCTCTGTGCAGGTTGAAACATGATAGAAATAAAAAACGTCAATAAAGTGTTCTACCAAGGCAGTAAGGAAATTCTTGCCCTTAAGGACATTAATCTAGATATCGCGAAGGGCACCATCTTTGGTGTTATCGGCTCATCGGGCGCGGGTAAAAGTACCCTGATCCGTTGTGTGAACATGCTGGAAGCCCCAACATCGGGTTCCATCATCGTAGATGGCGTTGATCTAACCAAATTAAGCAAAAAGCAATTGGGAGAAACTCGCCGTAATATCGGGATGATCTTCCAACACTTTAACCTGTTGTCGTCTCGCACCGTTTTCGACAATGTCGCACTCCCTCTTGAGCTAGCAGGCAAAGACAAATCGCAAATCACAACAAAAGTGACTGAGCTACTTAAGCTTGTTGGTCTTTCAGACAAGCATGAAAGCTACCCAGCAAACCTAAGTGGTGGTCAAAAGCAACGTGTGGCAATTGCACGTGCACTGGCATCAGACCCTAGCGTTCTGCTGTGTGACGAAGCAACCAGTGCGCTGGATCCAGCAACGACTCAGTCCATCTTAGAACTACTAAAAGAAATCAACCGCAAGCTAGAAATCACCATTCTTCTGATCACTCACGAGATGGAAGTGGTTAAGAGCATCTGTCACGAAGTGGCGATCATCGGTGATGGTGAACTAGTGGAAAAAGGCACCGTTGGTGAAATCTTCGCGCATCCGAAGACTGCGCTGGCACACGAGTTCATTCGCTCTACTTTGGATCTTTCTATCCCAGAAGATTACCAAGCACGCTTACAAACCACGCGCGTAGAAAACAGCTACCCATTGGTTCGCCTAGAGTTTACTGGCGCAACCGTGGATGCTCCTCTGATGACGCAAATCGCTCGTAAGTACAACATCGACGTGAGCATCCTAAGTTCTGATCTCGATTACGCTGGCGGCGTGAAGTTCGGCATGATGGTCGCAGAACTGTTTGGTAGTGAAGAAGACGATAACGCAGCAATTGAATTCCTGCGTGAGCACAACGTGAAAGTAGAGGTACTTGGCTATGTCCTTTAATACGATTTCTGAATGGCTGAGCTTAAACAGCAACCTACTTTTGGGCGCAACGTGGGAAACCTTTTACATGGTGGCGGTTGCAGGCATCGTTGGTTTCGCGGTTGGTATTCCTCTTGGCGTGATTCTGCATACCACTAAGAAAGGTGGCCTGCTGGAAAACACCAAACTCAACGGCATTCTTGGCGCGATCGTCAACGTGGGCCGCTCGGTTCCTTTCCTAGTATTGATGGTTGCGATTATCCCAGTAACCAAACTGTTGGTTGGTACCTTTATCGGTACAACAGCAGCAATCGTACCTTTGACCATAGGTGCTATCCCATTTGTGGCGCGTCTAATTGAAGGCGCACTACTGGAAGTTCCATCAGGTTTGGTTGAAGCCGCGCAGTCTATGGGTGCGACACCAACACAAATCATCACAAAAGTTCTGCTTCCTGAAGCAATGCCGACTATTGTTAACTCAGTGACGATTACCCTAGTAACACTAGTAAGCTATTCAGCAATGGCGGGGACAGTAGGCGGCGGCGGTCTTGGTGACGTAGCCATCCGTTATGGCTTCCACCGTTATGATGTAGTCATCATGGCCGTGACTGTCGTGATGCTGATTGTGCTAGTACAAATTATTCAGTCTATCGGTGATGCAATCGTACGCCGCGTAGACCACAGATAAGAATTGAAAATACCAATTATAAGGAGATAAAGATGAAATTTAGCCTTAAGAGTCTTTTGACTATTGCAACTGCCGCTTCTGCACTGGTTCTTGCTGGTTGTGGCGAAAAAGAAGTTGACGTGAACAAAGTAAAAGTTGGCGTTATGGCAGGTGCGGAAGCACAAGTTGCTGAAGTTGCAGCAAAAGTTGCTAAAGAGAAATACAATCTGGATGTTGAGCTTGTTACCTTTACTGATTACGTAACACCAAACGCAGCGCTAGATGATGGCTCAATCGACGCAAACGCGTTCCAACACAAGCCATACCTAGACCAGCAAGTTGCTGACCGTGGCTACAAACTAGTAACGGCTGGTAACTCTTTCGTATACCCAATTGCTGGTTACTCTAAGCAAGTAAAATCAGTGGATGAGATCGAAGATGGCGCTCGTATCGCGGTACCAAACGATCCAACCAACCTTGGTCGTTCACTTCTACTTCTTGAGCAACAAGGTCTGATCGAACTGCGTGATGGCGTTGGTCTACAAGCAACAGTACGTGACATCGTTGGTAACCCGAAAAACATCACTATCGTAGAGCTAGATGCAGCACAACTTCCACGTTCTCTTGATGACGTAGCGGTTTCTATCATCAACACGACTTACGCAAGCTCAATCGACCTAACACCTGAGCGTGACGGTATCTTCGTAGAAGACAAAGAGTCTCCATACGTAAACCTTATCGTTGCTCGTGAAGACAACGTTCAAGCAGCTAACGTACAAAACTTCGTCAAAGCATACCAAACTGATGAAGTTTACGAAGCAGCGAAAGACATCTTCAAAGGTGGCGTAGTGAAAGGTTGGTAATCCCCTCTTTCTACAAGACTTGAAACTTAAAAAGGGCGCTCATCGGAGCGCCCTTTTTGCATTTGCTTTCGTTGCGGTTTTATATCGCTAGAACAGCTGAACTTCGTCTTGCTCAACCTTCTTTTGCTCCTGTTCTGGCTGCGTATCCACTTGCGGATGTTTAAACACATAAGGCGCTAAAAACGCAGTAAAAGGGATAGTAAGCACAATGCCTACACTGCCCGCTAACGCATTCACCACTGCGAGTCCTACCAGCGGCATGTTCATAAACTGGCTTGCTGGCATGTTAAGTCCCCACACCATCATGATGGTCGTTAATGAGCCACCAGCAAACGCCAAAATCAAGGTGTTAGTCATGGTGCCCATGATGTCTCGACCAATGTTCATCGACGCTCTAACCAACTGCTTTGGTTTGAGTTTCGGGTCGGTTTGTTGCAGCTCCGCGTACGCAGATGCAATCGAAATCGCAACGTCCATAACAGCGCCAAGTGCCGCAACGACAATCGTCACGAACATCAACCAACGGATGCCCATCTTCACCGACGTTAGGTAAATCACGTCTTCGCCTTTGTCGAGGTAAATGCCTGACAAGTGTGCCATTTCACCAAACCACTGCGCCATTACACCCGCAGCGATTACGCCCAATAACGTGCCGCCCATGGCGCATAAACTCTTCCGGTTATAGCCAGAGACGAGAATAAAGCTGACCACGATGATCACCACCATCAATAAGATGCTGACCAACATCGGATTCCAACCCGCAAAAATACTCGGCACCAACACGCCAACGATCAAGGCCGCTGTAAAATAGAGCGCGACCATTGAGTTGATGCCCTCTTTCTTACCAAAGCTCAGCAGCAACGCACAAAACAGCGCAAGCATCAGGTAAATCGCGTCTGATCGTTTGTGGTTATACGCCCAATAAACCGTACCATTGGTGGTTTCGCGGATCATCATAATGAAACTATCGCCTTCACTGACATACACATTGTGCTGGCGACTAAGAGGATTGGTGACTTCCACCTCTAAGCCTTCGCTCTCTCCCTCAAGGATTTTTGCCATGAAAACTTGTTTGCCTGTCATCACATCTGGCACGAGCGGGTCTGGCGCAACATGGTTGGAAATCGAACGTGTGACGGTCGCTTCAACAAACTCTTGTTGCTGACGAGATTTAGGACGGAAATCTTCACTCCACGAAGAAGAAAACTGAAAGATAAGCGTGGAGATAAGGGTAATCAGTAGGGTGAAACCCCATCGGTTATAGATTCTTTTGATCATGAAGCACTCTTCTACATCACTCACTCAAACAGGCTTTGCCTCTGGTGAGTAAAATTAGGCGCGGTAAAGATTACCGCGCCCACATGCAGGATTAATGAGTTGGGTTACAACCTGCGACTTTCTCATCAAGGGTCGCCGCGTCTTTGTTAGGGTTAACAAAGTAGCTAGACGAATCATTGATGTTCACAGACTTAACAATCGCTGGGTATTTCGGGTTTTCCAAGTCAATCGAGACACAGATTTCCATGTTCTTCAATTGATCCCAAAGCGCTTTGCCTTCGCCCTCACGCAGTGTCGTGATATCACCGCTTGGTAGGTATTGAGTGAATGACCAGTTACCAACGCTGCCACTGAAATCTGCCACGTTGATACCTTTGTTCTCTTCAACATAAGCCGTCAGCATGTCGCGAATTGCGTACACTTGTTCGTTCACTGAGTCATAGAACACGTCGTCTTTGCTCGCCCAACCAAACTTCTGGATTTGCGAACCAAAGCGGTAGCTGTTCATCGCCACTTTGTAAGTTGCGTTTGGATCGAACTGCTCGCCACCAATGCTGGTGATGTTTACGCGGCTACCTTCATTCGTCACCGTGTTGTTTTCATCCAACTCTAGAGACGGTTTACTCAGATCCACAGTGAACTCGATGTCACCATCGAATTGATCGTACAGGTAAGCTGGCGCGCCTTTCTTAAACGACACCGTAATGTCACCCGGTTGATACTGGTTGAAGTAAGAGTATGACCACTCAATGAAGCGTTTTAGGTTCGCACCTGTCATCTCAACGCCAAGCAAGGTGTTATCGTACTTGTACAAGTTGGTCGATTTACCTTTGGTGTACACTTCACCATCGATCAGGTTAGATTGATCAGAGAAAAGCGACGCAGCAGACACAACCGCACCATTACCTTTACCGACAGCATCTTCGATTTTCTGCATTTGGATTTGGTTAATCACGTCCATTAATGGCGTATCCACCACTTTCGCAAGGTGAATCGTCGAGTACAAACGCTCTGCCGTGTAGTTGTAATCCGTCGCAGTCGCTTCATCAGGATAACCTGTTGTGCTTGGTGTGAAGTTACCCGTTACGCGGCCAAGTTCGCGAGTTGCGTCTTCAATCGAGATATCGTCCACGTATTGGAATTTCGCTTGCAGCGCTTGATCTTCTTCCACTTTCTTCGTGCCAATATTGGTCAATGTGGTGTCTTCCATCGTCCACTTACCATCGACTTTCTTCAATTGAATTTCAGCTTTCGCTAGGTAAGCCCCCCACTTGCCTGGTTCAATGATTTTCACGCTTTGCGCGCGATTATCTTGGTTGTATTCGCCAGACTTCGCTTTATCTTCAATCAGCGTATTTTCACCGCCAATTTCTGATGTGGATTTGCTGATTGGTGTAACAGTGCCGTCAGCATTCACTTGCTCGATGTAGTTTGCGTGTTCGTGACCCGCTAAGATGACGTCGAATTTATCCGCCATTGCAGACGCGATTTCGTAAACACCCACACCACCGTCTTCTTGGCGGCCAAGGTGAAGCGCACCCACAATCACATCTGGATTGTACTTAGACACCAGTTGATCAACCGCTTCTTTGGTTGCATCCAATTCGTTCTCAAACTTCAAGCCTTTGAAGTGATCCGGTGCAGACGCTTCCCAGTTCGGCACGTTCGATGGCGTTAGACCAACGATCGCCACTTTCACACCTTCCACTTCAAACATTTGGAACGCGCGAATGTAGTTCACATCGTTGCTTTCCCATTTGATGTTTGAAGACAGTACCGCACCATTAAAATGATCGAGGTTGCGATCGACAAACGAACGCTCAAAGTTGAATTCATGGTTACCTGGTACCCAAACGTCAAAGCCAAGAGAGTTCATGCTCTCGACCACTGGGTGAGTTGGATCATCGTTGAATAGTTGCGCGGAGTTGCCCTGAACCGTATCACCGATATCAATCAGGATCATGTTTGGATGTGCCGCTTTTTGATCAGCAAGCAAAGTGGCCACACGAGTAATACCCGCGTCATCGTCTTCTGCGTTCAGCGCGTAGTCAAAACCAAACAAGCGACCGTGTAGATCCGATGTTGCTGCGATAGCAATGGTTACTTCATCCGCTTGTGTTGCTTCACCTTTCACAACCACATCTGGCGTGTTGGTTAGTGTTTTACCTTCTGCGACTACAGGGCTGTAATCCGACGGTACTTCTACGTACTTGGTGTCATCATCGTTACAACCAGCCATTAAGCCGACAACAACAATGCAGACTAGGCTTCGTTTAAATAAAGTCATCTCAATTCCTTCCAGATTATTTTTTTATATATATTTTCGGAAGGGGCCCTCTTCCCAAAACCTCAAAAAGGATATGGATATTATTTGAAATTTTTGAGAAGCAAACGTTTCAATGCTTATAAAGCATGCAACTGAGTTACATTTTTCTTTAAATGTGAACAAAGATCACAATCAAGGGGATGAGAGGAATGGTCAGTGAAAATGCTTTTTGAATCAATATATTGACAAAATCAATAATAGATAATTTGACTACGCGGCTTCGATCCATTTATCGCGATAGAAAAAAGCTGGCATAGACGCCAGCTTTAGAAAATAGACTACTTGATGTGGTCCCAAGAGATGTTGGAAACGATTCGGCAATCGTCGCACTTAAAGTAGAAGATGTCGTGCAGCGGTTCATCGAGTAACCACTCACCACCACACTTTGGACACTTGCGCGCTTTTTCAGCTTCAAGTGACTCACCGCCAACTCGGTATTGGTAGTAATACGTCGGAATCTTAGTGAGGTATTCAATACGACCTCGCAAATCCCAACCTCGGCGGAACAGCACACTGTCAGCATCGCAAATTTCGTGCAATGCCGCATGTTCTGCACGACACCCGCCAGCCATTTGGATTTCATCACACGCTTGCCATTCGGTTTGCCATTTCACCACTGCTTTGTGGTCACCATTCAGTGTTGCCCCATTGCGGTACAGTGGAATTGGCAACAGTGTCTCGCCGCTGCGCAGTGGAGAACAAGTATGAACGTACGTGGTGTAGAGCACTTGCCAGCTTGGTGTTTCTTCTTCCGCCGCTTCTTCTGAGTTCAAATCACGACCCAACATACGCATTTTCGGCGCAAGCAGCGACGCTTCCGACAAACGATTCATGCACACTTTGACGAAGTCAGAATGGTAGCGAGGATGCAAACTGTCTTGCTCTGGGCAAACGACGCGAACATAAAACTCGCCATCACCCATCACGATAGGAAACTCACGACCAAGCACCTGACCGTTGTAGCGCAATGCGTCCATCAGACCATTAATCGCTTTATCAACCGCGCTTACGGTGGTGTTATCAAAACACTCAAACTGCAACTCAACAACGTACATGCTTACACCGCTGCCTCAAGTTTGCTTAGAAACTCGGTCAGTGTTTCAGCCAATACGTCACGTTTATCAGAACCCAAGCGCTCAAGAATGACATTGCCAGTTAAGTTACAGATTGAAATCACATCCAGCTCGGCATCGGTCGCTGCAATAAATACCGTCGGTTTTAGTTTTAGACGACGCTGAGTCACAAGGTGACCAAGAATGTTCTCTTGCAGACGAGTAAAGTCATCATCACTCCATACTTGCAGCAGTGTCAGTTCATTGCCTTGCCAAGTCGCTTCCATATCCGCGCTGTATTGCGAACCATAGAAAAGCTTGATGTCTTCATGCAACGTCAATTCAATAGCGTTCTCAACGTTGGTGAAATCTGCCATCTCTTCACGTGGAACCGATTTCCACAAAACGACCTCATCACGTTTCTCTTCTACACACGGAGAAACAAGATCAGCAAGCTCTTCACTGCGTGGCAGTTCGTTGTGTTTGTCTTGCCAAGCTTGTTGGTAGCGCAGGCTAAAGTCCTGTAGAGCCTGAGGAACGGTTTGGGTCATGAAGGTCTCCTGGTTTGTTTTTATCAGGTTGCGGTATCTGCCGGATGGCAATTAATCAGCGGATTCAGTAAAATTCTCGCCATTCTAATCGAAAATGACCACAAAGTATGAGCAAATATTCTGACGCTAAAGAGCTTGCTGGCCTGACTCTGGGTAAAAAGACCGAGTACGCAAACCAATACGACGCAAGCTTGCTGCAACCTGTACCTCGCAGCCTAAACCGTGATGACCTTGAACTTGGCGACAGCTTGCCGTTTATGGGCCACGACATTTGGACGCTGTACGAGCTATCTTGGCTAAACAGCAAAGGCTTGCCTCAAGTTGCGGTTGGCGAAGTGTACATCCCAGCGACCAGCGCAAACTTGATTGAGTCAAAGTCGTTCAAACTGTACTTAAACAGCTACAACCAAACGCGTTTCGCTACTTGGGAAGAAGTGACTGAGCGTTTGACGCAAGACCTATCGACATGCGCAGGTGAGCAAGTACTTGTGGAAGTAAACCCAGTAACGCATTACACCAACCAACCTATCGTGACGATGGAAGGTGAGTGTATTGACGACCAAGACATCGAAATCACCAGCTACGATTTTGATGCTGCACTGCTTGAAGGTGCGGCTGGTGATGAGCAAGTAGAAGAAATTCTTCACAGCCATCTACTGAAATCTAACTGTCTGATCACCAACCAGCCAGACTGGGGCAGCGTAGAGATTCACTACCAAGGCGCTAAGCTTGATCGCGAGAAGTTGCTTCGTTACCTCGTTTCATTCCGTGAGCACAACGAGTTCCACGAGCAATGTGTGGAGCGTATTTTCACTGACCTGATGAAGTACTGCCAGCCAACGAAACTGACGGTATTTGCACGTTACACACGTCGTGGTGGTTTGGATATCAACCCTTACCGCTCAACGCAACAAGACAAGCCCGCGCACAATAACCGCATGGCGCGTCAGTAATCTGAGTTGAGAATCAAAAGTGCTTGAGTTCCACACTCAAAAACTAATTGCTTAAATACTCAAAAACGCTCAGCTATCTGTTGGATTGCTGGGCGTTTTTCTCTACTATTGTTTATTCAAAAACACGTAAATTACGACACAGTTCGAGGGAACGAAAAGGATGTTTTGGGACAGTTCGCGTCTATTTAGGCTGATTGGCTTTCTTTGCTTATTGTTAGCACAGCCACTTCACGCGACCATTTTATCTTCCGCTTTGCTTAATGAAGCTCAGCAACTGGCTGAGATCGACCCTGTACAGGCAAAACAAGCGGCCAAAAACTACCTTTTGCAACGCGAACTGACAGAGCGCCAAGACAACGGCAGCCCTTCTTCAATGTCTCGTGAAGAGACCGACCGTAGCATCCGCACGCCAAGCAGCACGATTGAAGCACACAAAATCATCGCGCAAGCCGACTACACAATGGGCAACATTCGCTCTGCCATCAATAACCTTGATGAAGCAGAACGCCTCGCCAACGAATATCAATTGCCGTACATGAATCTTGATGTGCAACTGATGCGCAACCAAATGATTTGGATGTACGACAAAAACTATGTAGCCGCAGAAGAAAAGCTCGACCAAATCGAAAAGCAGATTGAAGAAGCCAATCCAGTATTACAACGAACCGACAGTGTTCGTTATCGCTTGGTCATGCAACGAGCACTATTAGCAGCCAACAGTGGTGATAGCGTTAATGCCGATCGCTTATACACAAAAGCGAAAACCATGCTGGAAGACAACCGTTCTGATCTGACTCTGATTGATTACCACACCGCTGTTGGCGAGTTTTATCTGAACGACAAGAAATACAACCTTGCCCTTTCAGAGCTGCTCTATGGTTACTGGCAATCCATTGAAAGCGATAGCGGCGCGCGCCTTGCGAAAGTAAATCGCTTACTGGCTCGCCTGTTCCAAGAGCGCCGAGTCTATGACAAAGCAATAGAATACCTCTCTCAGGCGGCTGATTATTACGATAGCTACCCAAGTTCACCGATTTTGGCCGACGTGCTAGAGCAAATGGGCGACATCTATTTCTACCAAGGCAAGTTTAATCTGGCTTTGGTGCACTACTTCAACGTACTGGACCATGACAGCACCAGTAAAAACATCAACCGCATCATTAAGATTCGTCTGAGCTTAGCGGCCACTTACTTACAGCTCTACAACTATGCATTAGCGGAACAATACCTAGACCGCTCAACCGATCTGTTGGAGTACGCAGACCTGCCTCAACTGGAAGCCAAAGCAGCCTTGTTGCAGTCTGGCTTGGCGTACCACCAAAACGACAGTAAAGACGTCATTGAAAACGCTAAACGAGCGCTCGATTTAATTGAAAAAGCCCCAGATGATACCGGCTTTATCAAACAACAATCTTATCGTTTATTGGGTCTGGGCTATGAACAAGCTGGCGAGTACCAACTGTCATTACAAGCGTATAAGAAATACGCCAGCCTAGTACGCCTAGAACAAAAGCAGCTCAACCAAATCAGTGAAGATGCGTTCCGCCAACAAAAAGAATTTGCAGAGCAAAGTATTCATCACGTAGGCCAAGCTGAGAAATTGGCACAAGTCGAAATGGAGCATCGCAAATTCCAAAAAATCTCGTTTGCGTTGTTCATTACTGTCTTGGTCATGTTCCTGTTCATCATGCGCCGTGGTGTCATCAATCAACGCCAAACCGCTGAGATTGAAAAACTGCGTAATGACCTGTTCACCCACTCTCGTTCTCGTCTGCGTAACCTACGCATGCTGAATGTGAAATTGTCCCGCTCATTGAAGAAATCGAGCGACACATTCGAACAATGGCAAATGGGTGAATTGATTCACGAGCCTTTGAACGACCGTTTGCGCTTCGTGATGATCGATCTGCCATTCCTGCGCAGTATGTACGTTCAGCATGGTTACAAAGCCGGCTTAGAGTTAGAACGTGCTTTTGGTGAGTTCCTAGCAGAACGTATTCAGAAGCCGACACGTTTGTACCATTTCTCCGATGCAAACTTGTTGTACATCGAACCAAATGCCGATCGTGACGCATCAGCAGAAGCAACGTTCGAAAAATTCCAAAGCTGGGTGGATGAGTTCGCGGCCAAGCACAACGTCAACCGCATCATCCGAATGGGCATCAGTGACTACCCATTCTTACCACGTGCATACACGGCAATTAACGATGAAGAATTACTCGATCTATTGCTGCTCGCCACACACATTGCGCGTGAAGTCAGCTTAAAAGATAAACACAGTCATTGGGTGTTCTTGAAGGCCATTGATAATGCTCCGGCAGCGAGCTTTGCAACCGGTGACATAAGGACTGCATGCCAACACGCCATCAACCAAGGGCTAATTAAAATTCATTCTTCGTACAAGAATGAGGACGACATCAAAAAAATATTAAAAAACGGATAATTAACCAACGGTTGAGCGTGATCAGTGATGACGCTATAAAGTTTTTTGTTATTATCAAATAATCGTCAGTAGTACATGGACTTAACCGTAGTCACTTCATGGGAATCTTGGAATCCGATATTCAGTCGCAGCTTCATCAGCTGAGTTGTCAACTTGACCAACTCAGGCTGACTCATCGTGATACTTCGCTCAAATTTCAACGTGAGCAGCAAGTTCTTAAGCGAGTTGTGGCATCATTGTCTTCTGCTTGTCAGGGTTCAAACTCTCAAGTAACCAACTACCTGCGCGAAATTCAGCAAGAACTGGAACATCAAAAAGATGTCAGTACGCTGATACCTCGCTTAGCAGTGCTAGAAAGAATGCTCAAACAGCAGTCTAAGGCGATGGAAAAACAAAACGGTTATCTCGACGAACAAATCAAACACAGTGGTGAAACGCTTCAACGTATCACCGGATTGCCTGCGCAGCTAAAACGTGAATTGCGCAATCTGATGAGCTTTTCTGAAGTTCATGCAGGCAAGAAAGTTGACCAAGCCACCAAGCTACTGAGCATCTACGAGCGCGCGCTCAAGATCATCACTTCCAATTCTCGCCTTAACCTTGGTGAATTAGAACACGGCCCAGATAAGTCCCAACTAGAGTGTCTTGCAAGCGACTTGCAGCACACCATCACCGAACTCGATTTTGAAGGTGAGTCTGGCGACCAACTGTTGGATATCCGAGCGAAGTTGCTGTTGGGGGTTAACGCAGAATCTCTGATCGAACTGACTTTAAACACCCTCAAATTGGTCGTAGAAGCGACTAAGTACGAGCGCAAATCATCAGAGCAGTTCTTAGAGCAGTTGAACACCTCACTGTCTAGCAACCTAAAAACGGTTCATCAAAACGTCGACCAGCATCAAACCTACTTTGAACATCGCCAAGAGCTGAACTCAGAGATGACCACTTTGGTTGAACGCAGCCAAGAATCTCTCGAACACGCGCAAGATCTCGAAGAGTTGAAAGGTGAAGTATCACCATTGCTGGCTAAGATGGCCTCTTTGACTGAACGCTTAAGAATGACCGAAGAGCGCGAACAAGCCCTTCAAGAACGCTTAAGCTACAGCAAAAATCAGCTGGAAGCGGTATTTGAAACAACTCAAGACTACCGTCGCCGCTTGGAAGACCAAGCACAACGCATGCTGTTAGACCCTTTGACGAAGGTATACAACCGTGCCGCTTTCAATGATCGCTTAGAGTTGGAATACCGTCGTTGGATTCGCTCACAGCAAAATCTTCGTGTGGTTCTGTTTGATGTTGATAACTTTAAAGCGGTTAACGACAGCTATGGCTACACCGCTGGCGATAAAGCACTCAAGATCATTGCTCGCACCATGAGTAAACGCGTCGCTGATACAGAAACCGTGGCTCGTTTTGGTGGTGAAGAGTTTATCTTACTCATCCCAGAGCAAACAGAAGAGTACACACTTGAGCTGATGAAAAACATCCAGCGCGACATCAGCAAATTACCATTCAAGTTCCGTGAACAGAACATCATGATCACCCTCACGGCCGTCTCTACTTGCTTTAAAGAAGCGGACAACCCTGAATACGTATTAGATCGCCTTGCCAATATGCTCAAAGACGCCAAGCAGCGCGGCGGTAATCAGGTGAACTGGGGTTAAAAAGCGTTTAAAAAACAACCAAACAAACGCTTTTTACGTCTTGTTCTGTCATATTGCCTCAAATTTTCAACGGGTTATCACGTTTCTCCTCTTTTAGTCTGCTAAGCTGTTTAAACGCTATAAAACAAAGTCTGCCAACCACTGAGTAGAACGATACGTACAAGCTAAGTAGGTGAGTTGGTTTATTCCCTCAAAAGAACGCATTAGCAAGGAGGCCTTATGATTACCCATATAAGCCCCGCAGGTAGCATGGATCTGCTATCACAACTGGAAGTTGAACGTCTTAAAAAAACCGCATCAAGTGAGCTTTATCTGCTCTACCGTAACTGTACACTTGCGGTCCTCAACTCCGGCAGCCACACCGATAACTCAAAAGAGCTATTAGACAAATACCTTTCGTTCGATGTTAACGTCGTACGTCGTGAGCGCGGTATCAAACTTGAACTAGCCAACCCACCTGAACACGCATTTGTCGATGGTGAGATCATCAAAGGCATTCAAGAGCACTTGTTCTCGGTTCTCCGTGACATCGTGTATGTCAACATGCACCTCGCGGATAACCAGCGTCTGAACCTCACCAATGCCACGCACATTACCAACCTCGTGTTCGGTATTTTACGCAATGCTGGTGCACTAACGCCGGGCATTGAACCTAACCTAGTGGTGTGTTGGGGTGGTCACTCGATCAACGCGACCGAATACCAATACACACGCGAAGTGGGTAACGAACTTGGCCTGCGTGAACTAAACATCTGTACTGGTTGTGGTCCGGGTGCGATGGAAGGCCCAATGAAAGGTGCGGCAATTGGTCACGCGAAACAGCGTTACAGTGAGCAACGCTACCTTGGCCTAACAGAGCCTTCAATCATTGCGGCTGAGCCACCAAACCCAATCGTGAACGAACTGGTGATCATGCCAGACATCGAGAAACGCCTCGAAGCCTTCGTTCGTATGGCGCACGGCATCGTGATCTTCCCGGGTGGCCCTGGTACTGCCGAAGAGCTGCTGTACATCTTGGGTATCATGATGCACCCAGAAAATGCAGACCAACCTATGCCGATCGTCTTAACCGGCCCGAAAGAGAGTGAAGCTTACTTCCGCTCTATCGATGCGTTTATTGCCGATACATTAGGTGAAGAAGGTCAGAAGCACTACCAAATCGTGATTGATGACCCAGCGGAAGTGGCGCGCATCATGAAACGTTCAATGGATGATGTTCGCCAACATCGTAAAGAGAAAGGCGACGCATACAGCTTTAACTGGTCGTTGAAAATAGAGCCTGAGTTCCAGCTACCATTCGAACCAACTCATGAGGCAATGGCAAGTCTAGATCTGCATTTGAACCAACAACCGCAAGTACTGGCTGCAAGTCTTCGCCAAGCCTTCTCTGGCATCGTTGCGGGTAACGTCAAAGCGGAAGGGATTCGAGAGATCGAACGCAAAGGTCCATTCACCATCAACGGTGACCCGGTACTGATGACCAAACTCGACAAGCTATTGAAAGACTTCGTAGAGCAACACCGCATGAAACTACCAGGCGGTACTGCTTACGAGCCATGTTACCGTATTGCCCATAAGGAAAATGGTGGTCGATAGATAACTCAGCTTTGGTTACACTAGGGGCATTACGCCCCTTTTTTATTGCTAAGTCATTATGTCTATTCATCTTGTTATCATTGATGCCCTAAACCTGATTCGCCGCGTGCACTCAGCGCAACCTGATCCAACTGACATAGCAAGAACCATCACCACTACAGGTAGAACCCTGACTCGCATTCTGTCTGAAGCGCAGCCGACGCACATCATTGCGGTATTCGATCATCACGAACAAGACCGAGGTTGGCGCGCAGAAATCCTTCCAGACTACAAACAGAACCGTAAACCTATGCCAGAACCATTGATGCAAGGCTTAGACGCCATTCAACAAGCGTGGTGGGAACAAGGCATTGATTCACTGCTGTCTGAAGGTGATGAGGCAGACGATCTCGTTGCGACCCTTGCAACCAAAGTCGCGAGTCACGGTGAAAAAGTCACGATTGTCTCGACCGACAAAGGCTATTGCCAGCTGCTCTCCCCGACTCTTCAGATCCGAGATTACTTCCAACACCGCTGGCTAGATGAACCGTTTATCGAAAAAGAGTTTGGCGTAAAACCATCTCAGCTTGCGGATTATTGGGGGTTGACGGGAATCAGCTCAAGCCAAGTTCCGGGCATTCCGGGTGTTGGCCCTAAAGCAGCCAAAGAGATCTTAACTCAATTCGAAGACATTGAAGCCGCGTACGCGAGCGAAGAGCTGGTACCGAAATATCGTAAGAAGTTTGATGAACATATTGAGTCAGCCCGCTTATGTAAAAGAGTTGCGGCGTTGAAATGCGATATCGAACTCGGCTTTAACCTACAAGACATTCGCTTTACCGGACCAAATAAAGCGCAATAGCAGCCAACTTCAGACATTAAAAAGCGCCTATTACAGGCGCTTTTTTGCTTCTACTCTATCGTATACTAATGCGTAGATTAGTGCGGAGAGATGTTGGACAAACACTGAATGTGAATCGTGATCTCTTCGCGGTCATGGTACAAATGCTTAGCTTGCAGCTTGAATTTCACCTTGTTCTCAATCAGGAACATTTTTAGGTTTTCAAGATCTTGCAGCACTTCATCGTAACGACCTTTCATTGGAAGCTTCAAGTTGAAGATCGCTTCTTTCGCCCAACCTTTTAGCAGCCATTGCCCCATAAGGTGCGCAACGCGTGCTGGCTTCTCAACCATGTCACACACAATCCAAGTAACGTTCTTACGGTCTGGTTCAAACTTAAAGCCATCCACCATGTGGTGCTTGATTTGACCCGTTTCCATTAGGCTATCCGCCATCATGCCGTTGTCCACACAGTGAACGAACATCGAACGTTTAACCAATTGGTAAGTCCAACCGCCCGGACAAGCACCTAGGTCAACACCCCACATACCTGGCGCTAAACGCTCATCCCATTCTTCACGAGGAATGAAGACGTGGAATGCTTCTTCTAGTTTCAAAGTAGAACGGCTTGGCGCGTCTGCTGGGAACTTAAGGCGAGGAATACCCATAAAGAACTGCGAGTTGTTGCCCGGGTATGAGTAGCCGACGTAACAATGACCCGGAGCCACAAAGCAAATATGCAGCACAGGCTTCTTCGCGTTGTCTTTGTTCCACATCAGACCTTTACCACGCATCGCTTGACGCATTGGTACCGTGAACTTACGGCAGAACTTCAACAGCTCTTTTGCTTCGTTCGTGTCTGGGGTTTCAATGCGCAGATCGCCACAACGTGGGAATTCTTCGATTTCTGACAGTTCAGCAAGGATTGGGCTGATGCGGTCGTCGCTTGGTAGCGCTTCAAACTCAGCCGCCACAGCAAACATCTGACGTGCAAAAATCAGGGCGCTAAAGTCCAAACCTTTAGCAAGCTTGTCTGCGTCTCCATCTTGGTAACACTCGAAGACAACATAACCTGAGTTTTTCTTCACACGAGGGAAGCCATACACTTCCAACTGTGTCGCTTTGTCCTGAATTTCACCAGCACACTCTTTCTCAAAGCCAGAACGGCAATAGAGCATTAGTTGTTTCACTTGGAGACCTCTTTGATATTAAACGCAGCAAAAAAGAACAGACACCAACCGATCATGAACAAGAACCCTCCCATAGGAGTGATAGGTCCAAACCACTTAATGCCCGTCAGCGCCAGCGCGTAAAGACTGCCGCTAAAACAAAAGATGCCGATGATAAAGCAAATCGCGGCGATGAAAAAATACTTTTGTGCTTTTTGTCCCAAATTCAACAGCAGCAAGATGGCACACAATGCGATAGCTAAAGTATGGATGAATTGGTACAAAACGCCGGTTTCAAACACGCCCAACAAATAAGGGGATAACTTAGCTTTCAAACCGTGCGCTGCAAATGCACCTAACGCCACCGAGGTTAAGCCAGAAAGACCAGTAAACGAGAGTAACCACTTACTTTTCACGGTACACCTCTTTAATAAATGCCGCTAACTGCTCGACCGTCGAGGCAATGTTGCCTGCTTCTGTGTAACCCGAACTCTTACGAGGCTTAAAGCTGTGGTCACCATCGGGCAAAAAGCGCACTTGCACTTGCTCTGACAACGCAAAGCCGTCGAATTCTTCGCGCTTGCCGAATGTATCGCGCTCACCTTGTAGAATTAAGGTTGGCTTTTCAATTTTGGCCAGATGCTCGCCTTTGTATTTCTCTGGCTTGCCTGGAGGGTGAAAAGGAAAACCTAAACAGGCAATGCCCGCCACCAGCTCATTGTCGGCAAGCAAGCTCGACATGCGACCACCCATCGATTTGCCACCAATAACAATAGGTTGAGAAGCAAAGTGAGTGATCACTTCTTCATAAGCTTCCAGAAGCTTTGGTGCACGATCGGGTGGACGCTTCTTGCCGTCTTCCGCTCGCTTAACCATGTAAGGGAAATTAAAACGCACCACGCGTATGCCCTGCTCAACTAATCCTTTGGCAACGGCAGACATGAAATCGTGTTCCATGCCCGCACCAGCGCCGTGAGCAAAAATAAATAGCGGTCCGTTTTCAGGTCCCTCAACTATCCAATGGCTCATCCAATACTTCCTCTTGTTCTTTTCTTGCAGTGGCCAACATCCAGTCCCTAAACGTTGCGATACGTCCCATGTCCGCTTGCTGTTCGTGACACACTACATAGAAGGCATTCTTTGACACCAACACCTCATCAAATGGCGCAATTAAGCGTCCCGCTTCCATTTCAGGTTTGGCTAATACGTTGTTTCCAAGTGCGACACCTTGTCCGTGCGCAGCCGCTTGAAGCACCATGGTCGAGTGGCTGAAAATAGGGCCATGATTTACATTGATACCTTCAATATTGTGCTGACGAGCAAACTGCTTCCAATCTTTACGAGAGGTATCATGTAACAAGGTATGCAATTTAAGGTCACTTAGAGATTCTAATGGTTTGTTACCTAAAAGTAACGAAGGTGAACAAAGTGGGATCAAAAACTCTTGGTAGAGTTTATCGGCACGCAAACCAGGCCAATTACCGCGACCATAATAGATAGCAACATCGACATCATCGGTCAGTGAACCTTCGTCCATATCTACCGCTTTAATACGTACATCAATGTCCGGTTCTTGCGCGTTAAAATCAGCCAAGCGCGGAACCAACCACTGAATAGCAAAGCTTGGTGGCAAACTGATGGTCAATGCACCTTTTTCACTACGTTCCAATACCTTATCGGTCGCTTCTGCAATCGAAGTGAAGATATCTTTAATGTCTAGGAAGTAACTTTGCCCTTCTTCGGTAAGCAAGAGAGAGCGATTTCGGCGACGGAAAAGCTTCAAAGATAAGAACTCTTCTAACGCTTTTATTTGGTGACTTACTGCCGCTTGGGTAACGAATAGCTCTTCAGCAGCACGGGTAAAACTGAGATGACGAGCAGCCGCTTCAAAAACGCGAAGCGAATTCAACGGAGGCAATCTGCGAGACATTATGGGACCTCAAGTAGGATTAGTTTTTTTTATCTGAAACATTATAAAATGTCCGTTGCCGAACAGCCAGATAAATTCTATATTTCATCCCGCAACACGAGCCTGAACGGCTTGATTCCATTTGTGAATCAATTGGCTTCGTTGTTGCGATGTTGTGTTTGCAAACTCGTATTTCGAGTTAGGTAGATTTCTACCATATGTTTTGTCCACACTCCCTGTGACAAAACAGATACTTCCTGTATTTATTTTGACCTGTCTGTCAAATTTCTTGCACCGCCTTATTAGGCGGTGTTTTTTTATCTAAAAAATCTCACCTTCTTCTTCCTTCAGAAAATGGCATCAGCATCACTTTTCCGTTCTCATTTCGGATTAATTATCGTTATATCAATACAAATTCCGAAGGATGCGATTGAGGTCAATCTTATCACTTCACAAAGAATAATTTTGCGTGCGCTAGAACGAAAAAAGCGCAAACTGATTTCTCAATTTGCGCTTTTGTGACTGTCTGTTTTACAACACGATTATGGGCGGTAAACCTTCACGTTGTTGAAGCCTTGTTCTTGCAAGTAAAGCGCTTGCAGACGGCTCATCACACCACGGTCACAGTACAGTAGGTATGTCTTAGCTTGGTCTAGATCGCCAAACTGAGTACCCAGCTTGTAGAATGGAATGTGTTTCACATCAACGCCATCGATTTCTAGTGGGCTATCGTCTTCCTCTTCAGGGCTACGAATATCCAATACGATTGCATCGCCTTCTACTGCTTGTACTTGCTCAACTTCTGGTGCCGCTTGCTCAGATTCTTTCGCGATGTCACGGATGTCCATCATGCGAGCTTCTTGAACCACTTGCTCAAGGATGCTGAAGTCGAATTTCTCTTCTTCTGCTTCTAGCTTGCCTTTCACCGCTTTCACAGTTGGCTTTTTAGAGATAACACCACAGTATTCTGGCATTGTCTTCGCAAAGTCTTCTGTACCGATTTCACGCGCTAGGTTGATGATGTCTTCTTTGTCCCAGTTGATTAGCGGACGAAGAATCAGCGTGTCTGTCACGTTGTCGATGTGGCGTAGGTTCGTTAGTGTCTGGCTTGATACCTGACCTAGCGCTTCACCGGTTACCAAAGCTTCGATCTTCATCTTTTGAGCGATCATGCCAGCTGCACGCATGAACATACGCTTCAGAATCACGCCCATTTGGCCGTCATCCACTTTCTCTAGGATTTCTGCCACTACTGGTTCGAAATCAACCGAGATGAAACGTACTTTTGCTGAAGAACCGTATTTGTTCCATAGGTAGTGAGAGACCTGCTTAACGCCGATTTCGTGTGCTGGACCACCTAGGTTAAAGAAACAGTAATGTACTTTTGAACCACGTTTGATGTGTAGGTAGCTTGAAACACCAGAGTCGAAACCACCTGAGATAAGGCTCAGTACGTCTTCTTGTGTACCTAGTGGGAAACCACCTAGACCTTTATGACGCGCCAACACTTGGTTTAGCTTGTCGTTAGTCACTTCAACGTTGATTGTTACGTCTGGCTTGCTTAGCTTAACTCGAGCGCTTTCTACCGCTTGGTTAAGACCGCCACCTACGTAACGCTCCAGTTCAATAGAAGTAAAATCGTGTTTGCCACGACGCTTAGCGCGCACAACGAAAGTTTTACCTTCGATCAGTGAACCGCTTAGCTCCAACACTTGCTCGAAGATGTCGTGCAAGTCTTTGAATTCGGTTTGTTTTACTTCAAGAATGTGGTGAATACCTGGCGTGTGCGTCAGGATTTCTAAAACTTCAGCGTGAAACTCGTCACTCTCAGAGGTCACTTCAATGTGATCACGACGGTTGAATACCGCGACAGATTCCGTACGGCTCTTAACGATGTTACGAATGTTGCACTCTAAAATCTTTGTGAAGCGCTTACGCACAGATTCACTTTTTACAAAAATTTCTGGATGGGGCTTTACAATAAATTTCATAGTCTAGTTCGCAGGTTAGGTTCGCAATCAACAATGAGTGAAAACTCCGCACTAGGTGTTCATACGCAACAACATCATGAGTTGTTCACACCCAGCTTTGTGAGCTCACTTTTAAAGGCGCAAGATTATACACCCAAGCGAAATGGAAAGACAAAAAAAGCGAGCCAACGCTCGCTTTTAGTATAAGAACAAATGTTTGGTTATTGAATTACTGGCACTTCTTCACTGTAGAGTGGCTCGCCTTGCATGATGCTGATTTCAACGCGGCGGTTTAGCGCTCGGTTTGCATCCGAATCGTTTTGGGCCAATGGCTCAGTATCTGCCATGCCACGCACGCGTAAGCGTTGATGCGAGAACCCCCTAACCTTCTCCATTTCTTGGGCAACCGACACCGCACGCTGCGACGACAGATCCCAATTAGAGCGGTACAGTTCAGAATCCAGCGGTTGATTATCCGTATGACCTGATACTCGAACAATTCCCGGGACATCTTTGACCAATTCCGCGATTTGACGCACTAACGGTCTAAACTTCGGTTGTAAGAACGCAGAACCCTCTGGGAAAGCACCTTTCTCACGCATTCGAATTACTATCTGCTGACCAAGGTTTTCAACTTCTATGGCTCCTTGCTCAATCTCACGTTCCAACGCTTTCTTGATGCTTTCCATCAAGGTGTCCATCTCTTGCGAAGTTTGCTCAGACTGCTGCTGTTGCATGTCTGATTCCGCCGATTGGTTGTTTTGCGTTGACGTTTCTGGTGATTGACCACCGGTTAACTTGCCTTGGTCGCGCTTAGTGCCACCCGCTCGGTCAGATTCCCCCTCGTGAAATTCTAACGTCTGCTGGGTAATGTCCATGGTCTGCTGCATGATGACATCAATTGGCGTTGGTTCCGGGCGACCCGGTCTAAACTCTTGGGCAATGATGCTGGTGCCTTTTGGAATGTCCTTCACCTCAAGTTGGTTCTGAACACCGAAAGCAAACTTCATCGACCCCGCGATCTGTTTGAACTTCAGTACGTCCATTTCCGAAAACGAAAGCAGCAGTACGAAGAAACACATCAGCAATGACATCAAGTCAGCGAATGTCCCCATCCACTGGGGGAGACCGGGTGGCGGACAATCACATTTATTATCTTCATCCATCAGATGACCTCCAGATTAGTCGTCAATCTCAAGGGCGCGCTTGCCCTCGTTGAGGTAGTTCTTCAGGTAACTATCGATAACTCGCGGGTTTTGACCATCTTGAATGGCGAGCACTCCGTCCATGATCAAGCGACGGTTTAACGTTTCTTGATCACGTCGCAGTGACAATTTGTCCGCAATCGGGAAAAACAGCATGTTAGAAAGCACCGCACCGTAAAGCGTGGTCAACAAGGCAACCGCCATCGCAGGACCGATCGCTTTTGGGTCATCCATATTCGAAAGCATGGCAACCAGACCAACTAACGTACCAATCATCCCCATCGCTGGCGCTACATCGCCAAATGCGCGAAATACACCAGTACCTTGGGTGTGACGCTCGTCAGTTAGCGCAATGTCTTTTTGTAGCGCGGCACGCACCACGTCTGCATCATGGCCATCCACCAACAAATCGATGCCTTTTTGCATAAAGCTGTTGTTGATTTCCATCTCTTCTAAAGCAAGGAAGCCGCCTTTACGTGCTGCGTCTGCCATTTCTACAATCTTCGCGATCAAGTCTTCCGGCTCGTCCGCTTTAAACATGAATGCTTTGCCCGCAATTTTGGTTGCGCCGAAAAACTGCCCTATGGTGAACTTCATCAATACTACAAACGTTGAACCACCAACGACGATTAGGATTGAGGTGACGTCGATGAACATGCTGATGCTGCCACCTAGCACCATCGCCATGATGACGAATGCAAAACCACCAATCAAACCTATTAGGGTTGCTAAATCCACAAAGCACTCCTCTCGCTATACTCAAATATTGCCTAGTCAGGCGAATTATTACTTGTATCGACAACTAGAACAGTTTTTTTAGAAAAATCTTGGTCAATACATCACAAAATGATCGTTTAGGCTCGAACTAAATGATCGAGATTGTCTTATCAGACCCGTTGAGCGCTAATTTTGTGACAATTATGTAAGGTTAAATTTGACCAACTTAGTAGGCTAAGGTAACTTGCGTGCATTCTATTAGAGGCTTGATTAAGGCAGATAAAAGATGGCGGTCAAGAAACCAGAAAACATGACCTTCGAAGCGACCATTGAAGAGCTAGATAGCTTGGTTGATCAACTAGAGAATGGCGATCTTGCCCTAGATGATGCTCTACGTAAATTTGAACGTGGCATTGCACTGGCTCGTGCTGGTCAAACTAAACTGAGCGACGCCGAGCAGCGCGTAAGCATTCTTCTTAGCGAAGATGATGAAGCACCACTGAGTGACTTCAACCCTGAGTCAGAATAATTATCAGTAGTGAGCAATGTGATGCAAGAGACATTGACGTCTTATCAACAAAGAAATAACCAACAATTAAACCTGTGGCTGGAGCAACTTCCTCATCAAGAACAGCCGCTGATTCAAGCGATGAAATACGGCCTGTTGCTAGGCGGAAAACGTGTTCGTCCATTTCTTGTGTACATCACAGGTCAAATGCTGGGTTGTAAGCCAGAAGATCTCGACACTCCCGCTTCTGCGGTTGAGTGCATTCACGCCTACTCTCTTATCCATGACGACCTGCCTGCGATGGATGATGACGAACTGCGCCGTGGACAACCTACTTGCCACATCAAATTTGATGAAGCGACAGCAATTCTCACCGGCGATGCCCTCCAAACTCTTGCCTTTACTATCCTTGCAGAAGGTGAACTGAATCCGAACGCTGAAAGCCAGCGTATAAAAATGGTACAGGCACTTGCGCAAGCGTCTGGCGCGAGCGGCATGTGTCTTGGACAAGCGTTGGATTTAGGTGCAGAAAATCGTCGTGTTTCTCTCGCAGATTTGGAAGAAATTCATCGCAATAAAACCGGAGCGCTGATTAACTGTGCGGTAAAATTAGGTGCTTTAGCCGCTGGTGAAAAAGGCCTAGAAGTTTTGCCACACTTAGAACGTTACTCAAAAGCGATCGGTCTGGCGTTTCAGGTTCAAGACGATATTCTTGATATCATCAGTGACACTGAAACACTGGGTAAGCCTCAAGGTTCAGACCAAGAGTTGAACAAGAGCACTTATCCATCGTTGCTGGGTTTAGAGGGAGCAATGGAGAAAGCTCACACTCTGCTACAGGAAGCGCTTCAAGCATTGGAAGCAATCCCATACAATACTCAGTTACTCGAAGAGTTCGCCCGATATGTCATCGAGCGCAAGAACTAACACTATAAGCGCGCATTTATATGACTCTTGATATTTCAAAGTACCCAACACTGGCGTTAGCAAATACACCGGAGGAGTTGCGTCTTCTTCCGAAAGAAACATTGCCAACTTTGTGCGATGAACTACGCACGTATCTGCTAAATTCAGTGAGTCAGTCTAGCGGACACTTAGCGTCTGGCTTAGGCACGGTAGAGCTAACCGTAGCTCTGCATTATGTTTACAACACCCCTGTTGACCAGTTGATCTGGGACGTGGGCCATCAGGCTTACCCACACAAGATTCTCACTGGTCGTCGTGATCAGATGCCAACTATCCGTCAGAAAGACGGTCTTCACCCATTCCCATGGCGTGAAGAGAGCGAATACGACACCCTTTCTGTTGGTCACTCCTCAACTTCTATCAGTGCTGGTCTTGGCATGGCCATCAGTGCGCAAAAAGAAGGTGAAGGTCGTAAAGTCGTGAGTGTGATTGGTGATGGTGCGATTACAGCAGGTATGGCATTTGAAGCCATGAACCATGCTGGTGACGTTCATCCGGACATGCTAGTGATTCTGAACGACAACGAAATGTCGATCTCAGAAAACGTCGGTGCACTGAACAACCATCTTGCTAAAGTGCTTTCTGGCAGCTTGTACACTTCTATCCGTGAAGGCGGTAAGAAAGTGCTGTCTGGCGTTCCACCAATTAAAGAGTTGGTGCGTCGTACTGAAGAGCATCTGAAAGGCATGGTGGTACCAGGAACTCTGTTTGAAGAGCTTGGCTTTAACTACATCGGCCCAATCGACGGTCACGATGTGAATGAACTCGTCAAAACGCTGAAAAACATGCGTGAGCTAAAAGGCCCTCAATTCCTGCACATCATGACCAAGAAAGGTAAAGGTTATGAGCCAGCAGAGAAGGATCCGATCGGCTACCACGGCGTACCAAAATTTGACCCATCACATAGCAGCCTACCTAAGAGCAGCGGCGGTAAGCCTACCTTCTCTAAGATCTTTGGTGATTTCCTATGTGATATGGCCGCTCAAGATCCTAAGCTAATGGCAATCACACCAGCGATGCGTGAAGGCTCTGGCATGGTGCGTTTCTCGAAAGAGTACCCAAGCCAATACTTCGATGTTGCCATTGCAGAGCAACACGCTGTGACACTTGCTACCGGTATGGCGATTGCAGGTGATAGCCCAATCGTTGCGATCTACTCAACCTTCCTACAGCGTGGTTACGACCAATTGATCCACGACGTTGCGATTATGGACTTGCCGGTGATGTTCGCTATCGACCGTGCTGGTCTGGTTGGTGCAGATGGTCAAACTCACCAAGGTGCGTTCGACTTAAGCTTTATGCGTTGTATCCCAAACATGGTGATCATGGCTCCAAGCGACGAAAACGAATGTCGCCAGATGCTGTACACAGGCCATAAGCATACAGGCCCAAGTGCCGTTCGTTACCCACGCGGTAGCGGTATGGGCACAGAAATCGAAAAAGACTTCACTGCACTTGAAATCGGTAAAGGTCGTATCGTTCGTAAAGGTGAAAAAGTGGCAATTCTCAGCTTCGGTACCTTCTTAGGTAACGCGTTAGAAGCGGCTGAAAACCTAAACGCAACGGTAGCAGACATGCGCTTTGTGAAGCCACTTGATGAAGCCTTGATTCGTCAACTAGCCGCAGAGCATGATGTTCTAGTTACACTAGAAGAAAACGCGATTGCAGGTGGTGCTGGCGCGGGTGTGATTGAGTTTATGATGAAAGATAAGATCATCAAGCCAGTACTCAACCTTGGCTTGCCAGATCGCTTCGTTCCTCAAGGCACACAAGACGAGCTACACGAAGAGCTTGGCTTAGATACGAAAGGCATCGAGAAGTCGATCAACGATTACTTAGCCAAATAAGCGAACGTAATACAACGAAGTAAATACAGAAAAGGGATGCCATAGCATCCCTTTTGTTTGTCTGTCGCTTTAGCTCTTTAAAGATAGGTATTACATCCAACCTGCGTATTTCGCCACTAAGAACAGCGCGATACCCGCCATAATGCCCGCCACGATATCATCAATCATGATACCTAAGCCGCCGTGAACACGTTTATCTAACCAACCGATTGGCCACGGTTTTACCATGTCAAAGAAGCGGAACAAGATGAAACCGGTGAGTAACCATTTCCACTCTGTTAGCGGAATATTCAATGCAGGTACTAAACTCATGGTAATCCAAAAACCTGCAAATTCATCCCACACGATCGAACCATGGTCGTGCACACCCATATCATCGGATGTCACCTGACAAATTTTAATGCCAACCAAACAAGAGATAAGCACAACAACCACATAAATAGGGAAAGGCAATTGAGCAAGCAACAAGAACAATGGAACCGCCGCAAGCGTCCCCATGGTGCCTGGAACAACAGGCGATAAGCCGCTACCAAAACCTGTCGCTAATAAGTGCCACGGGTTCTTTAATGAAATCAGAGAGAGAGGGTTGGTCATTTCCTTTAAACCTATACTACGAGTTTGGTTTCAATCTTAGGCTAGAGCCTAGCTCAGATCATTTGAAGTGGTCAAAGCCACTGAGATCCCAATCAAGAGGTTGATTGTTATCATGCAGCTCAAACGTACCTTTTGGTCGTATCTGACCAATGCACGTTACTTTACACCCAGTATGCGACAAAGCACTTTTTAGTGAGCCATGGTTTTGTTCTGGCACGGTAAAGCACAGTTCGTATTCTTCACCACTGGATAAAGCATACTGCTGCGCGCTCACCTTATCATCTAAAAACTGAACCAATTCTGAAGATATTGGCAGTTGGGAAACATCCAAACTGACTCCAACCTCGGAACGCTTAAGAATGTGTTTAATATCAGAAATCAAACCATCAGAGATATCAATCGCCGACGAAGCGAGTCCAACTAACGCTTGCCCTGCTAAAACTCGAGGCGTACTGAGATAATGTGCCTTCTCTAACTCTGGCGCAGCAACTCGAGTGCGTAATGTGTTGTCGAGCACAACATCGAGCCCCGCTTTCGCATCGCCAAGGTTACCCGTCACGTAGACCCAATCTCCGACTTTTGCCCCTGAGCGAGTAAGAGCTTTACCCTCAGGTACAAAACCTTGCACCGTCAAGGTTAGACTTAATGGCCCCTTTGTCGTGTCACCGCCAATTAACTGAATCCCGAAGTAATCAGCTAGGTCAAAAAACGCATCACAGAAAGGCGCTAACCATGCTTCGTCAGGCTCTGGCATCGTCAATGCAAAACTGACCCAAGCCGGCGTTGCTCCCATTGCCGCTAAATCACTGATATTAGAGGCAAGCGCTTTGTGAGCGACCCAAGCAGGATTCGCCTCTGCGAGAAAATGAGTCCCCGCCACCAGCGTATCGGTACTAATAGCTATCTGCACATTCGCAGGGGCCTTTACTAACGCGCAATCGTCACCCGCAGCGAGGTGTACGTCTTTACGCTGGCTTTGACGCCCAACAAAATACTTATCGATTAAACTGAATTCACCAGACATTGTTCACTGACTTTTTGATGTAAAAGTTTTTGATACAAAAAAGGTCAGCATGTGCTGACCTTTTTAATGAAGAAATCGTTATTTCTTACGTACGTGTGGCGCCGCTTTATCTAGCACACCATTCACAAATTTGTGGCTGTCTTCTGCCGCGAATACTTTAGCAAGTTCAATCGCTTCGTTGATTACCACTTTGTAAGGAACATCTTCGCGACGAGTCATCTCGTACATAGCAAGGCGAAGAAGAGCAAGTTCCATCATGTCTAGGTCCTGCATTGGACGAGACACGTATGGACGGATTTTGCTATCTAGCTCAGAGTGGCTAAGTACAACACCGCTTAGTAGTTCACGGAAGTAAGCTACGTCTGTTTCTGGAGCAGCTAGTGCAGGCTCAGATGCGTGAAGTTCTTCTTCATCGTATTTGTCGCCAGACAAAAACTGTTCTTCGATCGTGGCAACATTATCTTTAGTAATTTGCCATGAATAGATCGCTTGTAGCGCGAATTGACGTGCGTTACGACGTGCGGCTGGTTTCACACTGGCCCCCATTAGGAATCAATTTCAGATAGTACATTAATCATTTCAAGTGCGCTTAGTGCAGCCTCTGCACCTTTATTACCAGCCTTGGTTCCTGCGCGTTCAATCGCTTGATCGATAGTATCAACAGTCAATACGCCAAATGCTACTGGAAGGCTGTATTCCAGAGAAACTTGTGCAAGACCCTTGTTACATTCACTACAAACATAATCAAAGTGTGGAGTACCGCCACGGATTACTGTACCTAGAGATACGATAGCATCGTACTTACCAGTTTTAGCAACACGTTGAGCTACTAGAGGTAGTTCTACGGCACCTGGACAACGAACAACAGTGATGTTGTCTTCGCTTACTTGTCCGTGACGCTTTAGTGTATCGATCGCACCAGAAAGTAGGCTTTCGTTAATAAAACTGTTGAAGCGAGAAATAACGATAGCAATTTTTGCATTTGGCGCTGGGAAGCCACCCTCGATCACTTTCATAAGCTTTCCTTTAACTCTATTTATAAGTGAAAATTGTTCATCAAGTGAGAATCGCCGGATTCTATCACAAATTTGTGAGCAATATCTAATGGAAATTGGAGACGAATCACGAGTTCCTAGCCACCACTATGCTAAGTGAGCTGACGACTAGGAACGGATCGCTTGGTAATTATTCGCAGATGTACTCAACGACGTTGAGACCAAATCCGCCAAGTGCGTGGTATTTCTTGTTAGTAGAAGAAAGCAGACGCATGTCGTGGATGCCTAGATCAGCAAGGATTTGCGAACCAACACCAACACGGCGAGATGTACCTTGCTTCTTCGCTAACGTTGGCGCTTCGCCTTTGTCTTGTGCTTCAAACATTTTCACGCGATGGATAAGCAGGTCTGTTGACTCTTCGTTGCCAAGGACAACCAATACACCACCTTCTTCACCGATGCGTTTCATTGCCTTCTCAAGAGTCCAGCTGCGCTCTGCATTACGGTCGCTGCGAAGCACATCCGTAAATACGTCTTGGAGGTGAACACGAACCAACGGCGCTTCAGATGCTAAATCACCTTTACACATTGCGTAGTGTACTTGGTTGTCGATCGTGTCTTTGTAAGTCACAAGCGTGAATTCGCCAAATTCCGTTGGTAGCGCACACTCAGCAACGCGTTCAATCGTTGTTTCTGTGTTGTTGCGGTATTCAATAAGATCTGCAATGGTGCCTAGCTTAAGATCGTGTTTTTCTGCAAACACTTCTAGGTCTGGGCGGCGTGCCATCGTGCCATCGTCATTTAGAATTTCTACGATAACCGATGCCGGCTCAAATCCAGCAAGACGAGCCAAATCACAACCCGCTTCTGTATGACCAGCACGAGTTAGAACGCCACCATCTTGGGCTGCAAGAGGGAAAATATGACCCGGCTGCACTAGGTCAGCCGCTTTCGCGTTTGGCGCAACCGCAGCTTGAACAGTGCGAGCACGGTCAGCAGCAGAAATACCCGTTGTTACACCTTCAGCCGCTTCAATAGAAACGGTAAAGTTCGTGGTGTATTGCGCGTTGTTGTCTTGCACCATCGGTGGAAGACCTAGGCTTTCACAACGAGCTTTTGTCATAGTAAGACAGATCAAGCCACGACCATGCGTAGCCATAAAGTTGATAGCTTCCGGCGTAATGTGCTCGGCAGCCATGATCAAATCACCTTCGTTCTCACGATCTTCATCATCCATTAGGATGACCATTTTGCCCGCGCGAATATCATCAATAATTTCTTGTGGCGTGCTGATAGGCATATTCTGTTTCCCGTTATTCAAAAATTTCTTATTGCAGCAGCAATGTGTTTAACGTCTTGGTTAGGCATGGATGCTGGCTTTAGTTAGCAACGAGTTTGAACCTAACCTTTATTAAGTCAATTAACCTGATAACGTTCTGTGATTATGGTCTGCTTCGCTTAAGCAAAACCATTTTGCTGCAAGAATTCCATCGTGATGCGGGATTCTTGCGTCTCTTCCTTTTGGCCTTGTAACAAGCGTTCCATGTAGCGAGCTAATACGTCCACTTCTAGGTTCACTTTACGGCCAACTTGGAACTGATCGATGGTCGTTTCTTCACTGGTGTGAGGAACAATCGTCAGTTTAAAACCATTCTTACGTAGGTCATTCACCGTCAGACTAATGCCGTCTACCGTGATAGAGCCTTTCTCTGCGACATACTTAGTGATTTCGGCAGGCATCTCTACCCAAAACTCAATCGCACGACCCACTTGGTTACGTTCAACAATCACACCCACGCCATCAACATGGCCAGAAACAATGTGACCACCAAAACGTGTCGTCGGCAACATGGCTTTTTCTAGGTTCACTTTATCGCCAACTTGGTATGCAGCAAAACCTGTTTTGTTCAGCGTTTCCAATGATAAGTCTGCACTGTAATAGTTGCTACCGAAGTCTACGACCGTCAAGCAGACACCATTAGTAGCGATACTGTCGCCTAACTTCACGTCAGCCATATCCAACTTGCCAACTTCTACCGTTACGGTGATGTCTTCGCCTTTTGGCGTAATCGCAGTTAGTTTGCCAACTGCTTCTACAATTCCTGTAAACATAATGCTTCTTTCTAGCTTTGGTTGCGTTTGACGGTTGCGGTGATGCGAATATCCACACCCACCATTCGAACGTCGGTAATAGTTAAGTCGATAACTTGCGCCATCTCAGTCAGGCCAAGCGCGCCAATTAACCCTCGACCATCGCTGCCCATCAACTTAGGCGCAAGATAAACGATCAGTTCATCTACAAGGTTAGCTTTGATTAGTGAGCTCGCGAGTGTCGCTCCTGCTTCAACCCACAAATGGTTTATATGAGATACGCTTGCGACCGCTTTAAGTGTTGCCGCCAAGTCGACTTGACCGTTTTTATCTAGCTCAGGTGCAATATCGCCACCTTGGCTAACAATAATACGCTCACCGTCAGTATTAAATAGCTTTAGATCATCGCTAAGTTGAGACTGACGATCCAAAATAACACGAGGAGGCTGGCGAACTTCATCTTGTGGATAGTGCGCTTTCACACTGTTAGGCAAGTCGTCCCAACGCACGTTCAGTGATGCATTGTCATCAATCACTGTTTTACTGGTTGAGAGAATACCGCCACTCAATGCACGGTAACGCTGCACATCTTGGCGAGCCTTTGGGGAGGTGATCCATTGGCTCTGGCCATTGCTGAGCGCACTTTGTCCGTCTAAACTGGCCGCCATTTTTAGCTGAACGTATGGCATGCCCGTTTGCATAAATTTGATGAAGCCTTTGTTCAGTTCAATGGCTTCGTTTTCTAACAAGCCAACCTGAACTTCTACCCCAGCATCACGCAGCATTTGGAAACCACGTCCTGCAACTTTCGGATTTGGGTCTTCCATCGCACAGACAACACGAGTCACTTTGGCATTGATTAACCCTTCAGCGCAAGGCGGTGTGCGACCATAGTGAGAGCAAGGCTCCAATGTCACATAAGCCGTTGCACCTTCGGCTTTATCACCCGCCATACGCATTGCATGGACTTCAGCATGAGGTTCACCCGCTCGGTGATGATGACCTTCGCCAACTATCTCACCGTCACGGACAATAACGCAGCCTACGTTAGGGTTAGGTGCTGTGGTGTAAATGCCGCGTTTCGCCAACTTGAGCGCACGCGACATCATTTCGAAATCTTGAGGGGTAAATTCTGAAGAGAGAGATTGTTGAGCCATGATTCAATCAGTCTTCTAGGCGAGCAATTTCTTCGCCGAATTCACGGATATCTTCAAAGCTGCGGTAAACCGATGCGAAACGGATGTAAGCGACTTTATCCAGCTCTTTCAGTTGATCCATCACTAGATTGCCAATCATCTCACTTGGTACTTCACGTTCACCCGTTGCACGCAGCTGAGACTTAATCATGCTGATTGCAAGCTCGATTGAATCGGCACTAACTGGGCGCTTTTCTAGTGCGCGTTGAATACCACCAACCATTTTATCTTCGTCGAACGGTTCACGGTTGCCGTTAGACTTAATCACTTTCGGCATCACCAATTCGGCCGTTTCAAACGTGGTAAAACGTTCGCTACAAGCCAAACATTGGCGACGGCGACGAACCTGATGGCCGTCCGCAACTAAGCGGGAATCAATTACTTTTGTATCATTCTCAGAACAAAAAGGACAATGCATATCACCTCCAAATAGCATGCGATTGGGGTAGTCCCAAAAGCAAGACTAGTGTAGCGGAATTGCTATGTTAGAGAAAACAAAAAGGGGCATCTCAGCCCCTTTTCAATCAATAACAGACAGTTTCTGTTAACTGCGTGCTAGGTAGTTTGCTTTACCAACCCATTTGTAGCTGGTTAGCTCTTCTAAACCCATTGGACCACGTGCGTGCAGCTTCTGAGTTGATACCGCCACTTCAGCACCCAAACCAAACTGCGCACCGTCAGTGAAGCGTGTAGCTGCGTTTACATAAACCGCTGCGGAACCGACAGAATTGATAAACAATTCTGAGTTCACCAAGCTGTTGGTCATGATCGCATCAGAGTGGCTCGCGTTATGAACACGCATGTGGTCGATCGCTTCTTTCACGTCTGCAACCACTTTCACGCCAAGTGTGTAACTTAGCCATTCCGTATCAAAGTCACCTTCCGCTGCATCACGAATATGTGTTGCTTGAGCCATCAGTGCTTTTGCCTTTGGTTCTGCCACGAAGGTCACTTTATCGTTCATGCGCTCTACGATCATTGGTAGGAATTGCGCCGCAACATCTTCATGTACAAGCAAAGTGTCTAGTGAGTTACATGCAGATGGGCGTTGAACTTTCGAGTTTTCAACTACGTTCAGAGATTTCTCTAAATCCGCAGATTCATCAACGAAGATATGGCTGATACCAAAACCACCAATGATCACCGGAATTGTGCTGTTCTCTTTACACATTTTGTGCAGACCAGCACCACCGCGTGGAATGATCATATCAACGTAATCATCAAGCTTAAGTAGTTGAGAAACCAACTCACGGTCTGGCTTTTCAATGTACTGCACAGAAGCTGCTGGCAAGTTCGCTTTAGCCAATGCTGATTGGATAACTTTCACCAACTCCATGTTAGAGAAGAACGTCTCTTTACCACCGCGTAGGATGCTTGCATTGCCTGTTTTTAGACACAGTGCTGCGATATCGATGGTTACGTTCGGACGCGCTTCGTAAATCACACCGACCACACCCAGTGGTACGCGACGACGAGACAGAGACATGCCGTTTTCTAGCACTTTACTGTCAATTTCGCTGCCCACAGGATCGTTTAGGCTGATCACGTTACGAACGTCATTAGCAATGCCTGTCAAACGCTCTTCGTTAAGTAGAAGACGGTCTAGTAGCGCATCGGTTAGACCCGCTTCACGGCCGAGTTCGATGTCTTTTGCATTTGCAGCCAAAATCGTTGCTGCATTTGCTTCTAGCTCATCAGCGATGATCGCTAGTGCTTGGTTCTTTTGTGCGGTTGACGCTGTCGCCAATTCGAAAGCTGCATCTTTGGCAGCTTTACCCATATTCGTTAAATCCACTTTGCTTCCCTCAATCTATTCTTGAATGACGACAAGATCATCGCGATGAATCACTTCTGAGCCGTAGTCATGACCCAAAATAGAGATGATGTCTTTACTGTGCTTACCGGCAATTTTGGCTAGGTCTTCACTTGAGTAGGCGCTAATACCACGAGCAACCAATTTACCCTGTGCGTTTGTCACACGTGCAACTTCACCACGAGCGAAATCACCACTGACTTTTACAACGCCTTTTGCAAGTAGGCTGCTGCCCTTACCCACAACGGCGTTCACTGCACCATCATCGATAATGATGTCGCCCGATGCCGCAGGACCAGCTAAGATCCAACGTTTACGGTTTTCTAGTGCTTCTGAACAAGGTAAGAAACGCGTGCCTTGTGGCTCCGAACTCAATGAATCGAAGATAACATTTGGCGCACTACCCGCAGCGATAATGACCTCAATACCTGCACGACGAGCAATATCCGCCGCTTGAAGTTTGGTTGCCATACCGCCTGTACCTAGCGTAGTGCCACTACCACCCGCAATTTTACGCAAAGTATCATCGATGGTTTTCACTTCTTTGATCAGCTCAGCATTCGGATCTTTACGTGGGTCTGCGGTAAACAAGCCCTTTTGGTCAGTCAGGAGCAGTAATTTGTCTGCACCACACAAAATCCCCACCAAAGCAGACAAGTTATCGTTGTCACCAACTTTGATTTCGTTTGTCGCAACTGCATCGTTTTCGTTCACGATCGGAATAATGTCGTTTGCTACCAGAGCATTAATGGTGTCACGTGCGTTTAGGAAACGCTCACGATCATCCAAGTCAGCACGAGTTAACAACATCTGACCAATTTTGATGCCATAAATGCCAAACAAAGACTCCCATGTTTGAATCAAGCGGCTCTGGCCAACGGCTGCAAGCAACTGTTTGCTCGCCATCGCGTTGGGCAGTGCGGGGTATCCAAGATGCTCACGGCCTGCTGCAATTGCACCAGACGAAACCATTACTACTGAATGGCCTTGTTTCTTTAGTTCAGCACATTGACGAGCCAGCTCTACCATATGAGCACGGTCTAACGCCAAAGTGCCGCCTGTCAGCACACTTGTACCCAGTTTCACAACGACGGTTTGTGGTTGTGAAATAACTGCATTCTGTTGATTCGTTGTCATGATGTCTTCTGAAATGAAAAACAAATAAAGAGTGAACGTTTTAGCAATCAAATGGGGATTTAACAAGCAGAAAAGGTGCGAAAACGCACCTTTTTGTCTTATAGAGGAAGAAAACAGCCAAATTAGGCGAAATCAAACGATTCTGTGTGATATTCCACTTCCAGTTTGAAATGCTCAGCCACTGTATCGATAAGCTTTTGATGGAAGGTACTCTGAGTGAGGTACACTTCTTCTGTCACCTTATCTGGCAATGGTTCTGAGCTCCAATCCCCTTCTTTGTTGTATTTACCGATGTGGTATTTTGCCGTAAAGCCACCTTCAATGGACTCCAAGTCCATCCACCAGCCCCAAAATTCACGTTTTTCTGGTGACTTTTTATCGTCAACACAGACAGATAGGCAGTCAAAATAGTAATGCCCTTCTTGTGATTGTGGTTCGCGCAGGTAAGGACCTATCGCCTTCAACTTTGACATCAAGCGAAAGTGAGTCGGCCCTTGAGTCGTCTCTGACATAAGAATCTCCGTTTCCATAGTAAGGATATTGAGCTATCCAAGAATGATTATTATTTTTAATTATCATGAGCTTATTTTTTGCTCATCTATATCACTCTTAACTAAATTAGGAGATTTGTCATCTTAATAATTCCTCCTCCAACCACTTTATGGCCAAATCGAGGGATTGCTCATAACCTTTTGTAATTGTCTTGGAACTGATTTTCTTTGCCTGCCCATATTGGCTAAACAGCGCAACCAACTGGTTGTCACTGTGCGGTGAAACAGGGTCGCCTTCTAAGCTCAGCGCAAGAATTGGCACCTTAGTTTTGCGGCTGCTCAAAAAGCCTTGTACCTTCAACGACCACGCCATCATCTGACCTGCCATGCTATTGATGTCCACGGCGCTCTTACCCAAACGAGACGCCAGCAGATCTAAATACATCTTTGGCATCTGCTGCAGTTTCTTCGGTGAGGTAAATAGATCATGCACCGGCGCACCCAATGCTACACACGCTTTGATCTTCTCTTGCTCAACGAAAGAAAGACGAATCATCGCATTGCCGCCGAAGCGGAAACCAATCAAGCCCACCTTATGATGATCAACCCAAGGTAAAGAGAACAACTCATTGAGCACAGCTTGGTGCAGACAACTTGAGTCTTCCGTTAAAGGCCAATGCGAACTGTGGCCGACCGATGGCATATCAATGGTCAACATCGCAATGTCTTTTGGCGCAAGATGGTTACGGAACAAACGCCACATGTCGGTTTGCAAGCTATCCAGTCCCGCACTGACCATGACAACAGGAAGTTGTTTATCTGTGCGTGGAAGGTGTAAGTTCGCGATGATCTTGCGCTTTTGGTAAGGCACTTCGATCTGCTTGATAACGTACTGAGTTTTCTCAGAACCTTCGGTATAAGCTTTGTTTGCCAACACTTGAGCTTGAGCCGCTAAGTTGTCGTTCTTTAAATGTGGGTAGCCCGCAATACTGAAGCACAGTGATGCCGTAAACAGTTCATCAGCAGCCTCTTCTCCCTTCATTTCACCCGCACGGCGCTGGTGTTCCATGCCCAGTTTGATCCATTCAAACGTCCAGTTGCCGCTGTGGTAGCCCATGACAGTGTCGAGCCACTGGTCTTCGGTACGCGAATGCTTGGACGACGCAATCTTAGACAGAACACTTTCCATTTCGATTGGTGACAAACCTTGCCACGCCCATTGAAGGCGTCTTAAGTGGCGATACCAAGCACGGTCGCCATGCTCTTCTCGCTCATCAAGAATCTTTTGGCTGGTCGGCATGTACTGAGTAAGTGCGGAGGTTTCTTTCGCTTGCTTGTGTTTTACAAACAAAGTTTCGGAGAGGTTTTTACTGACGTCTTCTGGCATAGGAAGAACTCTAGGCTGGTTGCGATAGCGTAATAATAATAAAAAAAATGCCCCTATAAAGGGGCATTTCTCAATATTCTTAGTGCAAACTTATTTTTGCTTACGGTTCACTGGCTCAGCAAACTGGATAGACATATCCCAAGGTTGCTCGATCCAAGTGTCTTGAGCGATGTCTACTACGTAATCATCTAGTAGCTCAACACCTGCAGGCTTAGCACATACTGCGATAAGTTTCGCTTTCGGGTACATTTCACGTAGCTTGCGTGCTGTGTCACCGCTATCTACTAGGTCTTCAACGATTAGGAAACCTTCGCCGTCACCTTCTGGTGCTTTAACTACTGTCATATCACGCTGGTGATCGTGGTCGTAGCTAGAGATACAAATAGTATCAACGTGACGAATACCCAGTTCACGCGCTAGGATTGCACCAGGAACTAGACCACCACGGCTTACCGCCCAAATACCTTTCCATTGCTCAGCTGGCATTTGTTTCTCAGCCAGTTCACGGCAGTAAGACTGCATCGCATCCCAAGTGATAATGAATTTTTTACTCATTGTAATAACCTAATAATTTCAAAATATGCATCCCCTCTATCTAGCTGTTGGCGCTGAAATGGACTCAACAAGCTAAACTTTCCACACCAGAGGAAATGGGGGTTTCAAGCTGCGCAAACGATTATTCTACCGAAACCCATGGCTAATACCAACGCTGATATCAAAATTCTCCGCCAATTCCGCAGAAAAACCGAGTTCGGTGAACAATACAAATTAGAAAAGTGGATGAATTTGAATACAAATCCCCCACAAACAAAAAGCCAGTGCGAACTCAAGCTCGCACTGGCTTTTTTCAATCGTTGGAATTAACCGACCATGTATTTCACGATGAAGATAGCAGACATCACCCACACACTCATCGATACTTCACGGCCTTTGCCACTGAACAGTTTGATAGCAGCGTAAGCGATGAAACCTAGCGTGATACCTTCTGCAATCGAGAAAGTAAGAGGCATTACCAAACAAGTAACCACAACTGGTGCAGCTTCTGTTAGGTCACGCCAGTCGATACCAACAAGACCAGAAAGCATTAGGATCGCTACGTAGAACAGCGCACCAGATGTTGCGTAAGCTGGAATCATACCTGCTAGTGGTGAGAACAACAGAGCTAGAAGAAACAATACGCCAACAACCACAGCTGTTAGACCAGTACGACCGCCTGCTGCTACACCAGAAACACTCTCAATGTATGACGTCGTGTTAGATGTACCCAGTAGAGCACCTACTGACGTTGCTGTTGAGTCAGCAAGTAGCGCTTTGTTTAGACGTGGAATGTTGCCGTTCTCGTCAGTTAGACCTGCTTTTTGTGAAACGCCAACTAGCGTGCCTGCAGTGTCGAACAAGTCAACGAATAGGAAAGCAAATACTACCGAGATCATGCCAACTTCGAACAGACCAGAGAAGTCTAGCTGCATGAAGGTTGGTGCAATGCTTGGTGGTGTAGACATGATGCCGCCCCATTGAACGTCACCAAAGATAAGACCAAGAATTGTCACACCCAAAATGGCAATCATAACCGCACCTTTCACACCACGGTGAACCAGCGCGATAGTCATAAAGAAGCCAATAGCCGCAAGTACAGATGGTAGCGAAGTGATGTTACCCATAGAAACTAGCGTTGCTGGGTTATCTACTACGATGCCTGCGTTTTTCAGTGCGATGAACGCAAGGAAAAGACCGATACCTGCAGAGATACCTGTACGAAGAGAAAGTGGAATGGAGTTGATGATCCACTCACGGATCTTGAACACACTCAAGACAATGAATAACAGACCAGAAACAAATACGGCTGCTAGCGCAACTTGCCACGTGTAACCCATACCCAACACAACAGAGTAGGTAAAGAACGCGTTTAAGCCCATACCTGGAGCCTGAGCGATTGGGTAGTTTGCTACTAAGCCCATGATGAAACAGCCAATAGCTGCAGCAAGACACGTCGCAACGAACACGGCACCACGATCCATACCAGTATCCGCAAGGATAGCTGGGTTTACAAAGATGATGTAAGCCATAGTTAGGAAGGTAGTGATACCTGCGATGATCTCAGTGCGCACGTTGGTGCCATTTTCACTAAGTTTAAAGAGCCTTTCGAGCATGATCGAATCCTGTAAAAGGTAAAAAGTAAACGGTTGCGTAATCGATTGGCTCGAATTATAAAGTTATCAAATAACAAATTCCAGATAGAATTTTCACTCTAATAGGATTTTTTTCTTCGGATATGAAACCTATTCGCTAGTGTTTTAAACAGGCTAAACATTTAGGCCTTAATAAACAACGACTAACCGAGTTATGTTCTGTACAACCCAACGTGTACAAACTGAACAATGTATTAAACTTTCAAACGCAAACCTAAGGTTTTGGACGTAAAACACCCACAGAATTGGTCAGGAAATGAAATATGTGGAAGAAGCAGCAGTAGAATGCGCGCTTGGTGGCGAGAAAGTAGCCGAAGTTTGGAATTGCAGATAAAAAAACGCCACTCAATTTGAGTGGCGGTGAATCATGTCAGCACTATGCACTGAAAAAAAATTCCAATTTATAGGGGTGAACAAATTTGTTCGAGTCACATGCGTTGGCTTCAATTAGTAACCAAAGCTTGTTGGGTATACAAAGTTACCGGTGTAAACAGATTTGCTGTTCCAGAACATTGCACTTGGTAAACCTTTCATAAATATCACCTTCTAAATCAATTAATACTGTTAATTTGGTTGATTTCTCGGTTCCTTGGAGGCGATAAACGGACTCATCCTTTGAGCATTTCATTCTTCTCTCAGAAGCTGGTTACAAATATACCACCAAGAAATTTAATTACAAGCATTTTAGTGACCAAAATCACAAAACATTCATAAATTGATCTTCATCAAGAATTAACTGTAATTAAATTACAGTTTAGTAAATTAAAAAATAGCCAAACTTTCAATTCATACTAAGTGCGTTGCATTAGTGTATTGCATTGTGTTCATAATCTGTGACAGTTCTAGGGCAAATCCTTTTCACCACAACTACTAGAACGGCTTTTGTGGTGGTATGCTGATGGCAATTTCAAGCCAATACCGATTAGCATTTACTGCTAAACACTCATTAAATTTACGGTTTAAATTTGGCAAAGCACATCAAAAGGAGTCTTCCGTGTCTGAATTCCATTCTGAAATCAGTACCTTATCACCTACTCCACTTTGGCAGTTTTTCGATAAGATTTGTTCAATTCCTCACCCTTCAAAGCATGAAGAGGCGCTAGCTCAGTACATTGTTACTTGGGCAACAGAGCAAGGTTTTGACGTACGCCGCGATCCAACTGGCAACGTGTTCATTAAGAAGCCTGCTACTCCTGGCATGGAAAACAAGAAAGGCGTGGTTCTTCAAGCGCACATCGACATGGTGCCGCAAAAGAATGAAGATACTGATCACGACTTCACAAAAGATCCTATCCAGCCATACATCGATGGCGAATGGGTAACAGCAAAAGGCACAACACTTGGTGCGGACAACGGCATCGGTATGGCTTCTTGTCTTGCGGTTCTTGCTTCTACTGAAATCAAACACGGCCCTATTGAAGTGCTGCTAACGATTGATGAAGAAGCAGGCATGACTGGCGCATTTGGCCTTGAAGAAGGTTGGCTAGAAGGCGACATCCTTCTAAACACGGATTCAGAGCAAGAAGGCGAAGTCTACATGGGCTGTGCTGGCGGTATCGACGGCGCAATGACATTCGACATCACTCGCGATGCCATTCCAGCAGGCTTTGTTACTCGTCAACTAACGCTAAAAGGCCTTAAAGGTGGTCATTCTGGCTGTGATATCCACACAGGTCGTGGCAACGCAAACAAACTGATTGGTCGTTTCCTTGCTGGTCACGCACAAGAGTTGGATCTTCGTCTTGTTGAGTTCCGTGGTGGTAGCCTACGTAACGCTATTCCTCGTGAAGCATTCGTTACGGTTGCTCTACCAGCAGAAAACCAAGATAAGTTAGCGGAATTGTTCAACTACTACACTGAGCTACTAAAAACTGAGCTTGGTAAAGTTGAAACTGACATTGTAACTTTCAACGAAGAGTTCGCGACTGACGCACAAGTATTTGCAGTTGCAGATCAACAACGTTTCATCGCAGCGCTTAACGCATGTCCAAACGGCGTAATGCGCATGAGTGACGAAGTTGAAGGTGTGGTTGAAACGTCACTTAACGTTGGCGTTATCACAACAGAAGAGAACAAAGTAACCGTACTTTGCCTAATTCGCTCACTGATCGACTCAGGTCGTAGTCAAGTTGAAGGCATGCTTCAGTCTGTAGCTGAACTTGCAGGCGCACAAATCGAATTCTCTGGTGCTTACCCTGGTTGGAAACCAGATGCGGATTCTGAAATCATGGCTATCTTCCGTGATATGTACGAAGGCATCTACGGTCACAAACCAAACATCATGGTTATTCATGCAGGTCTTGAGTGTGGTCTATTCAAAGAACCTTACCCGAACATGGATATGGTTTCTTTCGGTCCAACCATCAAGTTCCCGCACTCTCCAGATGAGAAAGTGAAGATTGATACCGTTCAGCTGTTCTGGGATCAAATGGTTGCACTTCTAGAAGCAATTCCAGAAAAAGCGTAATCCTAACCAGATTCGATAAATACGAAAAAGGGTGCCTCGGCACCCTTTTTTATTGCGAGCTCAGAAAAGTCGCAACTTATGCACGAGTTTGCGCGTATGACGCTAGCTCATCCATAGAAGTCTTAGCAACAACTTCACCATCGATGTAGTAAGTAACAAACTCACCTTCACGAACACCCATTAGTGTCGCTTTTTCACCGTTGTTGTAAGTGATGTCCATTTGAACTGTGTTTTCGTCGATCTGTTGCATTTGACCTTGTTCGATAACACGGTTATTCGTAATAGGACCAACAGGAGCTGTCGTTAGAGACTTATCTAACTGGTGGTTTACGTCGATGTAAGTGTCCATCTTCTTGTCAAAGATGTGTGGCTTACCGTTTAGCGGGTTTTTACCAGTCCAGAACTCTAGCGAGTTGAACACAATGTAGTCAGCCGCAATCGCAACACCGTAAACTGGCGCCATTAGCATGTTTAGACCACCACGAGCGTAACGGTTATCAACGGCTTTCAAGTTGAAGCCCATAACGTAACCCGTTACTGCGTTGCTGCCTACACAGCCAGAAAGAGAAACTGCTACTGCAGTCAGTGCGCCAATTTTAGCGATCGCCTTTTTCATTAAAACCTCTAGTTAAATAGTATTAGGTCAAAAATTCGGCGGGGATAGTAGCGGATAAAAACAAGAGGTAAAAGACAGTTTTTCGCCAAAAAAATATTAGTATTAAATTTAACACAGCCTTATTTTTTTTATGAATGTAACGCATCAAAAATCAAGGCAAGGCTACTCAATCGATACTAGATTTCACCCAATAAACTTACACAAGCCATACATTCGGTGAATTTTTGATCTTTTCAATAAAAATTATTGTTCGTCACATCAAGAAGAATGATTAGTGTGATTTTGAACCAGTTGTTACATTGTTGCTAACGTATTTGACAGAGATGGTTTATGGCCAGAAGTAAAAAAAGCAAAGTATTTGAGCTGCTCGGGCACCAAGTACAACCAGGACAACGACTAGAAACCGAATTTGAAGCGGCACAGCTTTACACGCACTCGCCTCTTTCTATTCCTGTGGAAATTATCCACGGTAAACAGGAAGGCCCTGTTTTAATGGTCAATGCAGCGATCCATGGTGATGAGCTTAATGGCGTAGAGATCGTTCGTCAGATGATCAACCAATTGGATCCAGCCAGACTAAAAGGCACGGTGATTGCGGTTCCTATCGTAAACGTGTTCGGCTTTATCCATAAATCGCGCTACCTTCCAGACCGTCGCGACCTAAACCGCTGCTTCCCGGGCAGTGAGAAGGGTGCATTGGCATCACGTATGGCGCATGGCTTCTTCAATAATATTGCTAAGCGTTGTGACTATATTTTGGATCTTCACACGGGTGCGATTCACCGTACTAACCTACCTCAGATCCGTGCGAACTTGAGCAACCCAGAAACACTACGCATTGCAAAAGCATTTGCGACACCAGTGATCGTAGACTCTGCTCTACGTGACGGTTCTCTTCGTAGTGAAGCTGAAAAGTGCGATATCCCAGTACTGACTTACGAAGCGGGTGAAGCTCTGCGCTTTGACCCATTGTCGATCAGTGCAGGTGTACTAGGTGTGCAACGTGTGATGCAGGCTATCGGCATGCTACGTGCGAGCCGCAAAAAACTACCAGAGCCAATCATCGCAAAATCCACCAGCTGGGTTCGCGCATCGGGCAACGGTATCCTACGTACGGTTGTCAACTTGGGTGATAAAGTAGAAGAAGGCGAGACTCTCGCTTACATCAGCTCGCCTTTAGGTCATGACGAGCTAGAGCTGTTGGCACCAAAAGGCGGTATCGTAATTGGCCAGCAAACACTGCCACTGGTTAACGAAGGTGATGCTATCTTCCACATCGCTTACTTCAAGCAAGATGATGACATGGTTGAGCAAACGGTAGAAAGCTATATTGAGGAGCTGACTGAGTTTGATGTCGACCAAGTGACGACGGGGCAAATCCCACTAGAAACGCAACAATAATTGCGAACTAGCAGAAACCAACTTCCAAGCCCAGATTCCATCTCTGGGCTTTCTTTTGTCGTAAAAGTAGACACTCTCACTATCTAACAGAACAAAAACCAAACAATAATCCAATTTACCGTCAAATAGTGGGTATAAAAGTTTACAGGAAGACCAAAATTCATTGTTGATAATTAATCTCATTATCATTTATTAATCTTTTCAGCATTCATATAATCCTCGCCTCTCAAATTACTATAACAAATGAATATGAAACGATTATCGACCCATCGCTTAAAAGTAAGTCTTGTCTCGCTCGCAGTGCTCAACTCACTTTCTCTCCATGCAGCGGAAAACGCTGACGAAGAACTTGAAGTCATTGGTGTCCACTACGCCAAACCGATTACCGTCGCAGAACCTGCTGAAACCATCATTGATTGGACCCAAATCGAAGAGCAGCAATACTCTAACTTTGCAGCAATGATTGACGCCGTGCCTGGTGCCACGCTTGACGGAGGTGCTCGTTCTGGTGGTGAGCGTATTAACATTCGTGGCTTCGACGACCCGAGTGATATCGCCGTATTCGTTGATGGTGCTCCAATAGGTTTCCAACAATATCGTTACGGTACCTTCTTCTTTGACCCCTTCTTGATTGGTGAAGCGAAAATCATCAAAGGTGCGCACGACTACCGCGCGCTAAACGGCAAATTTGGTGGGTCTATCCGAATCAAAACCAAAAGCGTTGATGACTTGCTCGAGGGCGATCGCAACTTCGGCGTTCGAGCATCAACGGGTTATAACAATAATGGCGATGAGAACTCATACACACTCTCCCTTTATGGCAAAAATGATGCTGGCTTCTACTTCCTAGCTAACGGCTCAGTAAAAGATTCCGACGATATTAAAGTCGGCGGTGGTGAGACGCTGGATTACTCGGGTTACGAGCAAGAGAACATGCTCGTAAAAGTTGGCTATGAAAATGATGACCACGAATTTGAAATCAGCCATACACGCTACCAAGATGAAGGTCGTAAACCATGGGCTAACCGTCGTGGTCAAATGCCAACCATTTCGGATTACAACATCAAAAAATATGGCTCGTTAGAAAAAGCGCAATACGCTTACACGGTCTACAACGAATACAAAGACAATACGACGACAATCTCCTACCACTATATGCCAACCAACCCTTATATTGATTTCAATATCAAATTGGCTCGCTCGGAGAATGACCGCCACTGGGTTCGTCCTGATATCGCTTTCGAGAAAATGTTCGTCTCAGTTGGCAGCTACGGTCATGAATCTTGGCTAAGCTATCAACGCGATTACGTCGACGTATTCAACCAAGCTCAACTTGGTGATCACACACTAGTTACAGGACTTCAGTACCAAAAAACGGATCGTGACTCCTTGGTATTTAACGCTTCTTATGATGATAAAGAAGCAAAAAACTACGGTTGGTATACTCCGTACTATGAACCATCGGGCACTCAGTCTATATACGCGGCCTACATTGCTGACCACTATCAAGCAACCGACCGCCTGACGATTACCCCCTCTCTGCGTTATGAGTACATCACGAGCGAAGGTAAAGGTAACGCGGCGCCAGATTACAATGATCCAGCAGCAGGCCATGATTACAGTGAAACAAGCCATAACGGCTTTAGTCCACGTTTGGATGTCGATTTTGACGCGACCAACAATACTCGTTTGAACTTCTCTTATGCCTACGCCTTAAAAGCTCCAACCGTCGATAACATTTACTCTGTGCAATATGCTCGAGCAACAGCCACAGCGACAGCACGCGATCTCGATGTTTCTCGTATTCATGCTTATCAAGCCAGTGTGATTAATTTGGCCAAAGGATTGGTTGGCGAGCGCGACAATCTTGCAACAGAACTGACATTGTTCTACAACGATGTGAGTGACACTGTTGATATCCGAACTGGTGAAAACTTAGATAAAGACAGCGGTGATATTCAAAGTTGGAGCACAAACCTAGATGGTTTCAAAAACTACGGCTTCGAGTTGATTTCGCAGTACCGCATCGCAGATTTCTATTCTGATTTCTCAGCAAGTTACATTCGCGGTAAAAACAAAGGCAGCCTATCTGACTCTACGGGCTCTGATGATGACTACCCAGGTGTACCACCTCTAAATATTAACCTTGGGTTGGGCTACGAGTGGATTCCGGGTCTTAGAACAGGTTGGGAAGTCCGTTGGTACGATGCACAGACAAAAACCACAGCTGAAGGCGACAACTTAAAAGTCAAATCACCAAGCGAGCAGTACACATTACAAAATGCTTACGTTGTCTGGGATGTACAACAAGTTAAAGGTCTAAGTGTCGGTGCAGTCGTCAATAACCTGACTGATCGCTATTACGAAGCTTACTTGTCGAATGGTGTGCCTTCTCCTGGCCGAGAAGTGAAATTGAATCTGACTTACCAGTACTAATTCGATACTCACCAACCAATAGCAATCTAGCCAAACTCGGAGTAACCGCTTGCTCCGAGTTTTTATTTTTACTCAAAGCCATTTTTAGTACGTTCGCCGATGAAGAATATGACAAGAACACCAAAAGCAAAAACAACGCTTGTTGCAATAAGCCTGTCCTGCGTTGTTACGCCCTGTCTAGCACAACAGAACCTCACTCAATATTTAGAACAACAAAGCAATAATTTATCGCAAGAAGATCATTACTCAGCTCCCGTTGCGGAGAACTTAGATCTTGATGCTAAAGCAGACACAATTGTATGGAAAGACGACCAAACTCCAAGAGATTGTCAGTACGCCAAAGGAGAGGCTACCGAAGCAAAAGATTACGACTACGGTGTGGCAAACAATCTATCGGACGGATTACACAGCATTGATTTACAGCCAGTTCACACTCCTAAAAAGCTGCGAAAAGATCATACCTACAATACCGCGTCATCGGGCAGTTCAGTGAAGTTTTCTGTTTCTTCTGACTGCTTATAACGACACAAATAAAAATGCCCCGAGATAACCTCGGGGCATTTTCAAATTCATAGTCGATGGTATTCAACCATCAAGCACACTGCGATTACTCTTCGTCAGCGTCTGCTTCACGAGCTTGACGAGCTTCTTCTTTGCGAACTTTTGCCGCTAGTTGCTCTGCTTCACGCTCTTGACGTTGTACTGCTTTACGCTCGTTACGAACTACTTGGTTTTGTACAAAACCCGCTAGTTCCTGCTCAGCCCAAGCTTGTGCTTTCTCTTCGCTGTCAAAACCTGTTTCACGTTTTGATACCACTACTTTACGAGAAGTCACCTGACGAGTGATCTCTGCGCTCCAACCGTTACGTTTTTCAGTTACGCGGATAGCAAATTTTGGATTTTTAGCCATTTCTTTCATTTCCTAAGGGATTAATCAGGGATTCGGTCAACTTGATAACTCCATCTAAGCTGAGCTGTTTAACACCATCCCTTGGTAAGCGCGGTATTAGAGCATAAAAGTTACCGGAACGCTGCAAGTTTTTTGCGGGAGACGGGAGACGGGA
>NZ_JAHGAC010000060.1:0-674 GCF_030248355.1 Vibrio sp. B172a
TTGAGTCATAAGCTTTAATGCCTGAACGTTCTCAACCAAACAAGAAACAACAAAAGCAGATTGAGCCTGCCCGCTAACTTCTGAAAACTCAGCTAGAGCCTCGTCAACGTCTTTAGGTAAAGAGATGGTTATGCGTCGTTTATCGGTAGCCATGTGTAATCCAAAGTAAAAAGGTGATGCACCAAGATTAAGAGAGAGTCTCGGGGATGTCAAGACGCGAGTACCATTCGGTGGTACAAAAGTCGGAGGGTGTGAAGTGTGTTGGAATAAGGGGATTTTGTGTGTGTGAGTACCGTCCGTGGTACAAAAGTCGGGTATCACTAAGACCCGACCCGAAGATTGCACCTGCGCGCCTTCTCCTGCGCTCAGCCTCGCTTCGTCGTTCGTCTCGCAGGATGCAGTCAAACGAGAATTAGTCTTAGCTGACATAAATGCATATTTTTGGCAGGTGGGTGAAATGCGAAATCCGCACAAGAGTCCAGGGGGAACTGACGCGCGGATTCTAGTATTTAGACAAGGGTTCGGCATCGGTTCCGCTTGTCGGTTTATCGGAAAAATAAAAAAGGGGCACAAGGCCCCATAATTTTTATTCTTCCAACAAACTTGGATTTACTTCGAGTGCTTGGAGCATCATGCAATATCCATTAGCAAACTGGATGAGTTCGTATTGTTTC
>NZ_JAHGAC010000061.1:0-633 GCF_030248355.1 Vibrio sp. B172a
AGTGCAACGATTGTAGCTGAAGACGTCGCGAGCTTAGTCTCCATTTATGAAACGTTAGAGCGTGAAACAACGATTGTGAAAGTAAAAAATCGATTCAAAAAACCTGGCCCTTCAGGATATAGAGACTTGAACTTGCTCGTTCGTTTACCAAAAACAAACCTAGTAGCCGAAGTTCAACTGCACTTGAAAGCAATCGCAGATGTAAAAAGCGGTCCCGAACACGACCTATACGAAAAAATCCAGAAACTAGAACGTCAAGCGATGTTGGAAAAACGTGAGCTAAGCGAAATAGAGCTTGCCTCTATTCGCAACATGCGTACACAGTCTAAGAACTTGTACCAACAAGCATGGCAACCATACTTAACAACGCATCTAGAAGCGGCGTAACCGATATCATTAGGCGTCTCTCATAAACAGAAAAACCACCGCATTGCGGTGGTTTTCATTTGTATGCACACGAATTTTACGCAAAAAAAGACCACGCCTTAGCGTGATCCATTTATTCGGCTTACTGTACTTTCTTCAGGTTTTCTACACGAGCTTTTAACTTCTGACCCGGGCGAAAAGTCACTACACGTCGAGCAGTAATTGGAATATCTTCACCAGTTTTCGGGTTACCACCAGGTCGTTCAT
>NZ_JAHGAC010000062.1:0-789 GCF_030248355.1 Vibrio sp. B172a
TGTTCATACCTTGGCCCATAATAACCAAACCAAGAAAGCCACCAAATACACCCATCGGCACCGTAAACATGACCACTAACGGGTTTACGAAGCTTTCAAACTGAGCCGCCAACACGAGATACGCCACTAGCAGTGCCAATGCAAACACAACAGCAACACTCGCTTGGTTCTCTTTAAAGTCTTTCGACTCCCCCGAATAACTCACCGAAATGTCACCCGGTAAGTTGTCGATGGCTTCCTGGTCTAGGTAATTCAGCGCATCTCCTAATGTATAACCTTCCGACAGGTTGGCAGTAATAGTGATGGACTTCTGTTTGTTGTAGTGAGAAAGACGAATAGAGGCAGCCACTTCTTCAATTTTTGTGACCGCATCTAACGTCACTAGCTGACCGCTATTCGTGCGCAGATAAATCTGACTTAAATCTGCAGCATTATTAAAGCTATTTTCATCACCGCGAAGATACACATCGTACTCTTCGCCACGCTCAATATAAGTCGTTTCGCTTTTACCACCGAGCATGATTTCTAGGGTGTCAGAAATGTCTTTAACACTGACTCCTAGCTCTGCGGCACGCTGTCGGTCAACTGTAACCAATAACTCAGGCGTTTTTTCCGAGTAATCTATCTCTGCTCCTTCCATCATTGGTGATTCTTCTGCTTTGTTCTTTAGCATTTCAGCCCAAACAACGAGCTCATCGTAATCAGAGCCGCCTAATACGAACTGAACTGGCTCACTCGAACCACCTTGGAAACCTGGCATAAATGGGAACACTCGAACATCTGGGATAC
>NZ_JAHGAC010000063.1:0-1176 GCF_030248355.1 Vibrio sp. B172a
GAGAAAGACTGGCGTGATGCGATCTTGGTGTTCCCTGAAAGCTCAGGTATTGCTCCGCTCTATGTGGTTTACAACAAAAATAGCTCGGGCAAAGCCAACCCGAAGGTGAAGCCCCTTGAGGTTGGTACATACGGAGAACTTGCTCCAAGAAGTGTTAAAGATGGAATGGACATAGATCATATTCCTTCACAAGCAGCTTTAAAAACTGCAACTGAGACTTTGTTAGGACAATCCTTAACCAGAGAACAAGAGAGAACTTTAATCAATTCTGCAGCGGCTATTGCGATACCTCAAGAAGTTCACCGTAAATGTAGTGAAACCTACGGTGGTAGAAATAAAAAAGAGAAGCAACACGCTGACGCAATGGATATAAAATCAGCAGTAGACTCTAACTTTGACGCTATTAAGTCGTGTCTACAAGAGCAAGGCTACAGCGAACAAGAACTAGAAAACGCTAGAACTAAACTACATGATATTAACAAGAATAATGGTTGGTACTAAAATGCAATCCTATAATAACTTTTTAGGGACTGAGTATAGAGCACTCCTGAAAGACCCGAGCTTTATATCCTTAGTAGGGGGTAATGTGCCAGAGGTCCTGAACCCATCTAGTGATGCTTTTTATATTTCATCTTACACCACTGGTATAGAGTTTAAGTTCGAGCGAAAAACAGAGCGGTTGATTTCCGTTGTGGTTAGTAACTCCTCATTTTATGCTGGTGACCTCCGCCTACTAACTAACAGGAAGCAGGTTTTAAGTATTCTTGGTAATCCTAACCACCATCGACCAGAAAAAACTATCCCCGTACTTGGATGTATTGGTGCTATGGATGAATACCTAGATTCTCGCGGGGTTGCTACTCAAGTTGTTTATGAGATAGGAAGCTTTGATATTGCAGCAGTACATTATCAAATGAAGACTCATGCTTAAACGAAAAAACACACTGAGTGCTTATACTGAAGCTGATTTTATAAACTTACTAGATGAGATAATTGAATCAAAGGGCAGCGATGATTATCAAGATAAGTTGCTTGAACACTTCATATTAATTACGGAGCATCCTGCGGGTTCAGACTTAATTTACTACCCAGAGAACCCGGGTGAGGATACGCCTGAAGGGATAGTCAAAATAGTGAAAGATTGGCGTGTTAGTCAGGGGCTTCCCTGCTTCAAAG